>CAOMHR010000100.1 GCA_948482865.1 Christensenellaceae bacterium | reverse complement strand
GTATTGCAGGTTACGAATATTTACATATTCAAAAACCGCAAGCTGGAAATCGCGCTGGTCTGCATATGCCCCGCGCTTATGCTGGCGCATTTTCTGTTTTTCGCGTTTGTGCTTTCAAAACTGACGTACTTCTTCATTGCGGGCAAACCCTACTTTATAACGCTGGGCATTGCCGCGCTGATACTGTTTTTCGTATTCGCGTTCCCCCGCCTTTCCGGAATATGGAAACGCGTTTCCGCAATAGCGGTTTCCGCTGTGTTGTTTATAATATGCCTTTTCGGGGTTTTCGGCGCGGTTCCCTTTTACGTGAGCGCGGGCGCGACGGTGTTTGCCGTTGACGGCGAATACCAGATTGCTTTCGCCACTTCGCACAAATCCACGGGCGCGGTAACGGTGGACGGCGTAACCTACTACGACCAGACCAACGGCGAAAACAATATAAGCCGCCTGCACAAAATAAGCGTCCCCGCGAAACAGCTCGATCGGGCGAGAACTTACACGATAGAAACGCAGGGCGTTGCGCTGAATAAGGCGTATCTGCCTTCCAAGGGCGCAAAAATCAAAAGGAGCTACGATTTCCGTCCCGCCGACGAAAGCGACGGGTTGCAGATTTACAACCTTTCCGACACGCACGAATGTATTTCCGGACCCGCAAAAGCCGCGTCCTACTTCGGCGAAAAACTGGACCTGCTTATTCTTAACGGCGATATAATAAACGACGTTTCAAGCGAGTATCAGATTTCGCTGATATATAAACTTGCCAACCGCATAACGGGCGGAAGCCGCCCCGTGATATTTACGCGCGGCAACCACGAGTGCAACGGCTATCTCGCCGCGGACTTCGGCAAATACGTGGGTTGCGCGGACAGGGGATTTTATTACAGATACAAGATAGGCACAACCCTTTCGCTGCTCGTCCTTGACACCGCGTGCGATATGGCGGACGATAACCCGCTGATAAGCCCGATAGCTAACTTCGACGAAATGCGCAAAGCACAGACCGAATGGATTAAAGAACAGTCCGGCTGGGACGACTGCGAATTTAACTTTGTAATCGCGCACATGGCTTACCCCCTTTCGGGCTATCAGGCGGAAAGTTGCAGTTGGAGCGGCTGGGCGCAAGAGCTTGTTGAACTAACCAACCTTGACGCCGATTTTGCGATATGCGGACATTCGCACAAAACGGACGTAACGCTTTCGGACACATGGGACAACGCGGTTGCAAACTATCCCGTAGTGCGCGGCTCTATCCGCAGCAACAAATATCCCGACAAAGAAGGCGTTTCGCCCTTTGAGTTTACGGGGACGGCGATAGAAATAAAAGACGGCAATCTAAGTTTTAAATTCACCAACGCAAAAAAACAAGTGCTTGAAACGCACACATTTAAGGATTGATTATGGTAAAAGTTTCACCCCTTACGGATAAAACAGAGCAACAGTTTAAAACCCTTTTCGCAAAATATTACGAAGAACTCGGCTGCGACGACGATTGCGCTCACCTTCTGGACGAGTACGTTTTGCCAGACTGTCTTGCGGGACTTGTTTCAATCGAAACGGTTGAAGACGGCGGCGAAGTTGCGGGTTTTGTAATATACCAGATTGACGGCATTGAAAACGAATGGAATTTTAAAGAAGGCTTTGGCGACGTGCGCGAAATTTACGTTCGCCCCGAAAGCCGCCGCAACGGTCTGGGCAGATTAATGCTGTACACTGCCGAACTTAAAATGAAAGAGCGCGGCGCAGAGCGGAGCTATTGCCTGCCCTGCGAAGAAGCCGTTCCCTTTTTCAACGCCTGCGGGTATTTGTTGGCGGACGGCTACAACTGCGATTTGGACTGCCCCGTTTACGAAAAGCCCGACCTGAATAATTGCTGCAAGCCTTAGACTTGTCGGCGTATCTTTATTACGTTACTGCTTAATTTACTAATTTCGCATCAAACGCAACCTGCCCCGCGCTAAGCTCGGGGCGGTTAAATTTATTCTTTATCTTTAACGCATATCGCCAATACATTAAAGTATGTGACAATATCCGTATCGATCCGAATAGCCGACGTTACCCCGTCAGACCATTTTACAAACTTGTAACCTTCTTTGGGAACAGCTTCTACTGTTAAATCAGAACCGTACGCAACGTATTTTGTAACACCCGATGGAGAAACAGTGCTTCCAATTTCTCCATTAATCATTATCGTTCCAAAGTCGCACCAGTAAACTACGGGCAACAAAGTTTCATGCTTCCAAAAACCAGTTGGAATTCCGCCAAGCTCGCCGCTATCCTCTGTCTGAGCTCTATTCAATAAGTACAATTTAGTCGTGTTAAGTCTGTTCCTATTGCTGTAATCATTTTCACTTATTGAGTGGTAAGTCAACGCTCTGTGATATTCAATTATTTGAATTGATTTATAATAAAGCTCGCAAGTATGTGTAAATTCGTGTAAATAAGCAAGTAAAAAATCCTGTGTATAATATTCGTCAAAATCGCCGTTTTTCATCTCGTCTATAACTGTATGCAATGATTTATTATGGTCTATATAGCCCCTAAGCATTGAATCCATAAAAACAGCCCCATATTTCTTCGACGCTACTCCCCCACTTCTGTGTAGCAAGTAAGGCAATTCATATTCTTCAAAATTTTCAGTAGTGAGAATACTTATATATTTTTTATCTAATCCTGAAGTAAATACTTCGGGAATTTTATCTGCTTCTATGTCATACCACGTGTTCCCCTCGGCTGTACCACCATCCACACTCTCCTCATTTACAAGTATAGTAGTGTAATATGAATCAACTTCAAACCTTACTTCACATTCAAATTCTTTAAACCATTCATTTAAGTATTCTGAAAATTTTACGGCTATTTGTGAACACAGCTCATATTCAACTCCTGTCATTTTGTGTTTTACTTCTATATCCTTACCCACGACGGTAGAAAATATAGTTGCGTCTATTTCGTCCACAAAAACAAGTAAAACGGAATTTTTAAGCTCTTGTTCGCCACTTACTTGCCACTTAGCGTAAAGGGTATCCGTTTCCAACGCAAACGACCGATATCCAAGCATATATACCCCATCTTCGTTGACGACTTTGGTTGTATAGGTTTTATCGGTAAACCATCCGCAGAAATCATATCCCGTCATTGACGGAACAGCAAACTGCGCTGCTTGCAAATTGTTTCTATTCAAAGTAACCGTGTTTTCCAATGGCGCCGCCAGCTCTCCGTAATCGTACCTGAATGTCTTTTCTATCGGCTCAAAGTAAGCAACCATTTCTAAACTATAAGTTGCTATATCTTGCCGCGAACTTTCAGTTTTTAAATCAGACCAACCTGTGAATACGTACCCATCAGCAGGAACAGCTTTAACTTCTTCGAATTTCTCTTGTGCGCGGACAGTTTGCTCAACGCTACCTTCTATCCTGCCGCCGACTCCATTATTCACGCAATACTTAGCTTCACAGCCGAAGTAAGCGGTTATCGTCATATCGGAAGTTATATTTTTATCCGTTCTCTCTTCCGTGGTTAAACCGTCCGACCAATTCATAAAAACGTGGTAATAATACGGTTTAGCCGTTACGGTTATACTATCGCTACCGTGTTCCACATTGACGGTTATAGACTCATCGTATTGTTTCTGACCGTCTAAAAGCCAACCGCCGTAAATCAAATTATAAGTTACCGTATAAACTTTTTTTTCGAATACGGCTTTAACCGAAATATCGGTTGTTACGTCTTTTTCGGTCCTTTCGCATTCAGTCAATTTATCGGACCATTTTACAAACCTGTAACCTTCATCGGGTACCGCAACAACCTGCTGCCCGTTTTCTCCGCTTTTTATCGTTTGCGTCGTCAATCCGTCAATACTTCCGCCTTCGCCTGCTTCGTACGTAACCGTAAAATATTCCGTTTTCGCAAACCGCGCGGTTACGTTTATATCGTGATTTACGTTGCCGTCCGTCCGCGATTGCGACGTAACCCCGTCAGACCACTTTACAAACTCATATCCGTCATACGGAACCGCCACAACTTCCGTTCCGCTTTCGCCTTTATGCACTGACTGATTGACATTTCCTTCTATCACTCCGCCTTGTTCAGCGTTATAAATAAGCGAATATGTACTATTCCCGTCGCAGCCCGCGAATACCGATATCGCTACTGCCCCAAGACAAATTATTGAAAGAATAAAAATTATTTTAATTAGTTTTCTCATAATATTATTATAACATAATTAAATATGTTTGTATACTAATATTATGATTTCATCTTTATCTATTGTTTTTAAATGTAAGTTTAAACAACAAGCCTTAAACACATATTATATCTAGTTTATAATTGAACACTAATCCCGCTGCGGCTTTAAAGCCACAGCGGATCTTATTAATGTTTATTTAATTAATATTCTTGTTCTTTAATTTCCGCCTCCATATTGCAACCTGCCACTTGCGTTGATCCCGAAGTGCCGCCAATTAGAGTAACTCCCGCAGCAGGACGATAAAATTTATTTTGTACGTATACAGCATAGCCAGCCGCACCATATCCATATGATCCATAACTTCCGCTTCCGCCTTTTATTGTTAAATTTTCAGCATGTCTGATATGAAGCGTAGAACACTCTATTGCATTTGCACCATTATATCCATAACCGCTAGTGGTTCTTTTAGGCGGCGTTCCTCCTTGAATACACACTTTTCCGTAAGTGTAAAGATTTAGTACACTATCGTTGGTTGTGGTCATCTTAATTGCTGAATGTGCTACACCAGTTCCTGTCGCTGGACCACAAAACCCAATATCGTCCAAATAGAGATCAAAGTCAGTAGTACGTGAACTTATTACAATATATAAATCATATTCAATATATTTATCCGCAAATAGTTGTAGATATCTTGTGCCTTGGGGAACAGTAATAACGCAAGGACTATAAAAATTTCTAGAAGGCAGTTTCAAAGCTAAGGCTTGATATCCGCTGCATGTAAAATTTTGCATATTTGCATCAAGTGTATAAGTTTGTGAAGGCACTCTATTCTTCCATTTTGCAACTAAGGTGATAGATTCTTCACCAGTACCAACAACAGACGATACTCGCTTATCGTTTAAATACCAACTGTCAAATATATAATGTGTTTTAGTTGCCGGTTCAAGATTTAGCGTTTGTCCCTTTTTAATAAGGGTGATATTAGCTGAATTATTTTTTCCTCCATCTAAACTATAAGTTATTGTCGTATCTGCTGAAACCCATTTACCATATACAGTTATATCTCCAGTTTGTCCTTTAACTATTTTATTTGGTGATAAATTTAATCTATAATCTCCCTTGACAACACCTTCAAAGTTGTAAGCATTTTTTTCAACAAGGGTGATATCATATAACGACGGAATATTAAGACTAGAAGCAGTAACTGTTCCGTTAACATCAGGATTTTCTAACTCAAATTTAATTTGATAATTTTCAAGATTCCAATCGGCTGTTAAGGTGACACTTGACGTATAGGTGCAAGTTGCTATTGCAGGCGCTCCATTCTTGTTAAAAACTAGCTTATCGCCATCTTTATACCCCTCAAAGCTATACCCTTTTCTTGTAGGAATTTCTACACTTTCAAAAAAAGCTCCACTTTCTATAGTTATGGATGACATATTGCTTGTGCCGCCATTATGGTCTAGTGTTATTGTAATTTCTTGACCCGCCCAGTGAGCCGTCAGTATTAACGTATCTTCTACATCACAAATACTTGTGCTATTCATATTTGCGTCATAATACTGTTTCTCGTTATTATCGTCATCAAAATAACCTAAAAATTCATAATTTTCTTTTGTCGGCGGCGTTAAACCAGAAGGCATATCCTTGCCATATGTAGCAAAAACCTTTTTAGTACCACCTGTTCCGCCTGCAAAAGAAAAGACAACATAGACCTCATTATCATTCTCATCGTTAACGGCAACAGCTTTAGTCGAACGTGATTTTACCTCCGAAGTTACGATTTTACCTTTTTCAACAGATAAAGATTCGTTATAAGTTGATGCATTTACATTTTTGCTTAAAACATTACTTATAAAAATAAATCCTACTGTTACTACGATTAATACTAATAATACAAGTATTATTAAACTAATCTTTTTTGTGCGTTTGTTAATTTTTTTCTCCTTTGTTTTTATTTATCTTCAACAAATATCGCCTTTACATTAAAATAAGTTATGATATTTGTATCGACTCTGATTGCCGACGTTACGCCGTCTGA
>CAOMHR010000099.1 GCA_948482865.1 Christensenellaceae bacterium | reverse complement strand
CCGATACGCTCCATATCGGCATATATAGCGCTGTTAAATACCGAACCCAATAAAGCCGCGCCATAAAAACCTGCGGTAATGCCAAACTCACATATGCCTGTGGCTAACGGGCTGATTAATGACGGTATTACCGTTGACAGCGAAATTACCGCGCCGAACGCAATTAACGCCAAACCGCTTAAAAACCTGCCTACCGCGTTCCAAAAGCTGTTCCAGCTTGTTCCCGCATAATCCGTGCGCATTACCGGATTGTTACCGCAGTATGCGTACAGGTTTAAGCCGTTTATTGTTTCGGGGTCGGCATAGTCTATGCTGTCCTGCGAGATAAATCTGCACGTTTCGGGGTCGTAATATCTTGTTTGCAAGTAATACAGTCCCGTTTCGGTATCGTAGTAATATCCCCTGTATCTGAACGGGTTGAGTACGCCTATACCTTCGGTCAGCTCTTCGCCGTTTGCATTCGCAACCGTATGATTGCCCCATGCGTCGTAGTTATATCTTACTACAACCGCACCGCTATTGTCAAGTATGGCTGTTATATTACCCTGTACGTCCCTGCGGTAGAAGTACTGTTCTTCTTCATACCTGACTCCGACTATCCCTGAATTATCATAGACAAATTCAAGACCGTTACTCTGCGCTATAATTCTGCCGTCGCTGTCGTAGATATAATCCGTTTCGCCTTTTTTAATTCTTCTGCCGTGCCCGTCATAGACAAACGTCGTTTCGCCGAGTTTTACAAGCCGATTACCGTACTGCCATTCTGCCGTTTTGCCGCGGTATACGGTGGGGTTGCCTATGCTGTTATACGCAAAACTTTCGCCGTTGTAAGATACCAGTCTGTCGCCGTTATAGCCATACTCATACGCCGTAAAAGCGCATTCTTCTATATCGGATTTCAGTGTAAAGGCTGTCGTGCGCCTGCTTATTATGTTGCCGTTATTATCGTAATCGAACAGGTAAGTTTTACCCGATTTTTTATTGTCTTCACGGGTCAGTCTGTTCAAGCCGTCGTATGTATACCTTACTGCAAGCGCGCCGTTCTCTTTTATTTCCGATATATTGCCGCACTTGTCATACGTGTATCCGATATTCTCTTTTATCTCTTGTCCTGTTGCGTACCATACCGACGAAGGCATATTTGTTGCGCGGTCGCCGACTTTGCGGTAACTAATATACTCCGCCGCTATCTTGCCTGTGGCGTTATGTATTTCCTTACCTGTATTTCTGCCGTTGACGTCGGTTAAAGGCTTAAACTTATATTCGCCGGTTGCGGTATAATCAAAACTTTTTGCGTCGTCCTTATAAACGTAGTTATACGTGCGGTTTACAGCTCCGCTTAATGTCTTACGGATTAATTGACCGTAAACGTTATACTCGTATTGTTCGGAATTTTCCCCACAGGTATAATTATTTAAACGGTCAAAGCTGTCATAAGTATACTCCGCGACCGCCGACGCAACTCCGTCAGTAGCGCTCAACAGTTTGCCATTTACGTCGTAAACGTTACTTACAAGCAAATTACCGTTACAAGTCAGACTGAGCACGTTGCCTTGCTTATCGCTTACGGTTTTACAGACGTCACCGTTTGCATTTGTAGCCGTTATCTCGTAATTATCCGAGTTTTCCGCATATGAGTAAGTTTCGTATATAGCTCCGTTCAGAAGTACCGCGGTTTTTCTGCGTTTATAATCGTACTCGTAATTGATTACGGTATTACCGCTTTTCAGTTCCACGGGTAAGCCGTGGCTATAAACAATGTCCGTTGTATTGCTTTCACCGCCGACGGTGCTTTGCGTTAAAGAAGTAACATTATAGTTATACGGGTTTCTTCCGTATGCCAGCTTGCTGCCGTTTACATATTTTACGGAGTTTATTACGGTTGTTCCGTTGATATATTCGTACTCAGCCGCGTTTTCCCCCGTTTCGGTTTTGTCCGCAACTACCTGACCGTTTTCGGCATAATCGCATTCGGAATAGAACTTCGAAGACGAGTCAAGCGAATTCCAGCTTATTGTTTTTACCACGTTGCCGTTTTTGTCGTATATGTATTCACGGTAGTTTTTACCTGATATAAGTTCTTCACCGTCCGCGTAACTTTCCGTAAGCGTAAGCCTGCCGCCCGCGTCATAAAAATAGTTCGTATAGCTTGTTGTTTTGATTAGTTCCGATTCGATTTTAGTAAAAACGGTATTAACTTCTTTTATAATATTATTATTAATATCGTATTCATATTGAACCCAATTTTTCCCCCGAGCCTTACTCGGATGCATCCAGTCTGTATCTTTGTAAATAAGCAAATCTATGTCGTTATACTTTTCAATAGTTTTCGTTTTGTAGCCTGAACTGTATGTTGTGTCTTTTCTGACAGTTTTTGTATCAGGCGTACTGTAACTGTAATTATAAACGGTAGTTGCCTCAACGCCCGCGCTGTCCTTATGGGAGTGTGCGCATATCCGTCTGCTGCCGTGAAAAGTAAATACTTCACTGCTTAAATCGTCATATTCCAGTGTAGTAATAGTTGTTCCGTGT
Source organism: Christensenellaceae bacterium (assembly GCA_948482865.1). Lineage (GTDB taxonomy): Bacteria > Bacillota > Clostridia > Christensenellales > Borkfalkiaceae > Coproplasma. The sequence goes on along the minus strand of CAOMHR010000099.1, from coordinate 3,713 downwards.
TCCACTAAAACAGATGAAAGTGTTTGTGTAAATCCGTCAGATACTTTTTCGGTATTTTTGGAAATTGTAATCGGCGCCGAAAGAACTTTGACGTTTGTAACGCAATTTTTGTGATTATATTCAATTTCGGTACGAGTATTTCCGCAACGCTCTACCGCAGTTATATTCGAAGCGTCGGTATCGAATTTAACGGCGCTTCCGTCGGCAAAAGTGACCGTGGTTAAATTGCCGTTACCGTAAGCGTATTTTACAGTTCTGCCGCAGCTGTCAGTTATACTTTTCAATAAATTTGCGTCATAGGCAAAGTCCATAGTTTTGCCGTTACTGTCATATATGCTTTTTATACGGTTTTCAATATCGTATTCGATATTAACATAATTGTTGTAGGCGTCAAACATTAAAACAAAATTGCCTTTAGCGTTAAAGCCGCTTATGATGCCGCTGTTATCCCTGATAAAGTTTACGGGCGTCTGATTCAACATCAGTTCGAGTTCGGCTTTTTTTGAAACATATTTATTAAATACGTCTTTAATAGCGGTGAAATTGCTTCTCGCCTGCGTAATCATATTGTTTATTTGCTTATCATATATCGATATCTGGGTTTCAAGCAAATTTCTCTGTGCGCTAATCTCACTTTCTTGTCTGTCCAACAAAGTTTTTTGCACTTCCGTCAGTTTAACCTGCGTATCAACGCTGTCGTCGCTACTTACAAGCAAGTCCTTATTGCCTTTCGCGCTTGCATAAGACATCTGGTAATTGATTTTACTTATTTTGGCTTCAGATTCGGGCGACAAATCTATATCAAAATTAATTTGCTTATTGTAGTCATCAGGTTTAACCAGCTTGCTTAATTTTATATTATTATCCAAATCGGTAATTTGCCGGTCAACTTGTTTTTTCTGTAACTCTATCTGCCTTTTCTGAAGAGTAATCTGGTCTAACTGCAAATCGATCTGATTTTTCTGCTTGTTTAACTGATCGATACTTACATATGTAGACTGCATTTGCAGCGCTTCGTTTTCAGTCAAAACAATCAAATCGGAAGTTTCGCTTACGCCCGACAACGAAGATTGGAAATTTTGTCTGTCGGATATATCTATCTTCCTTTTAATCCTGCCGGTGTCCGCAGAAACTACCGCATAATTTTTTAACGAAGATTCAACCGACTTAACGTATTCTTCAAGTTCTATCTGCTCCTGATGTCTCTGCTCGATAACTTCGGAATCGATAAAATCATTAATTTCGGGGATTAACGTGTAACCGTTGCAGGACTGGAGCCTGTATACAGGTTTACTGTCGTAAGTAAGTTTTCCGTTTATATCTATATTAATCCTGTCCTTGCTTATAAATTTTTTCGCTTCGTTTTCAATAATATAATATTTTTCGTCAAATATATACGAGTCGCCCAATTCATCTATATAAGTGTATATAGTTGTTTGTTCGTCGTCATTTTGCGAAAGTTTCAATTGCTTATTAAGGGACATACTCCACTTTACGCCATAATATCCTGCGGCATTGTCCGCTCTGTGTACATGTGATATGTTTATCGGTAATATAAAATCGTCGGTATTAAAAGAACTGAACGTTGTAACCATACAATCCGTGTTTAAATTGAGATTACCGTTTACGCAATCACATAACTTCAGCTCTTTATAATTATATCCTTTAAAATCATTCTCCCATTTATCCGGAATTACCGTTATCGCTAAATATGCTTCCCCCCTATCCAAGGAAAATTTAATTCTTTTATCATCTGAAGTTAACGGTGTGTTGGGTGAAATTCGGTATTCATTTGTTAATTGAATTGTTCCGTCAAAATAGGTAGCCAATACGTTAATACCGGTTGCTTCAAAATAACTCCCTTCGGAAAAATACAGATTATCGGGCTTTTTACTGACCGTTAACGACATTACCGGTCCGCCATCAAACTGTATTCCGGACAAACTATGAATTATAATTTCAGGTTCTGCCATGCCCCAGTTCTCGACTTGGAGCCTGAAATCGGCGCTACCCGTTTCTTTAAATATTTTTTTGATATCCACGTAAAATGAATTGTAGTAATTTTCAAACGGTCCGTATTTTTGATTTGTCACTTTGGAATATACCGAATAAGTCGCGCGGTAGATATTTCTTTTAATTCCTTGCAATTTAAAAACGCACGGTCCGTCATAGGAAGTATCAAAACCGTTAGCATTTAAAAAGCCCGCATAATCCACTTCCACATCAAGAATTGTTCCTTTACCGATACTCAAATCACCAATATCTGTTCCATTGGATATTGTAATTTTAAAATATTTGCCGTTGGGCGTATCGCTATTTGATGCGCCACTTGTATCATTTGATGTTTCTTCAGAAACTACAACCGCCTGCTCAGATTCTTCTTCAAGTCCCAAAGTGTTGGTCTCTTCACTGATTGATTCATCCAATTCCAAAGCCATAGTTTGAAGTTTTGCTATAAATTCTTTTATATTTTTATTGTTCATTTTTAACTCCTGTTATTTTATTTGTGTTTACTTGTTTTGTAAGTTGTATCAGTTCTTCAATTTTTCCGATGACCGCTTCGGCATTAAAATTTATACCGTTTTCAATCGTAAATTGGTTTAATTTAGTTAATACGTACTCTTTTTTTTCTTCACCGCTGTAATTTTTATACTTCTCGGCTATCTCCATAAGCGGAAGAATTGCTTCTAAAATTGCGGTGTCATCTTCTGCCAATCGTTTTGCCCGCAAACTTTTTACAAATTTGACAATAAAAATTATGCAGGTTATAAGCAGACTAACGGTTGTCCCAATCAGGGATAAAATTAATTCAAGATTTTCCATTGTTCAATAAAATCTTTTCTCCTTTCAAATTTTTAACCATTTTGCGCAAACATATGTTTATTTATATTTTAATCAATTAATATGACAACCAATAGCATATTTAAAAAATTTTTACGCATTATATTAAAAAAATAATGTGCCCAAAAACATTGTTATAATTTTAGTGTGTTATCACTGCAAATTATTGAAAAGCGCACAAAAAAGCCCGTCCCCATATCCGGAACGGGTTTTTTATTCAACAAAATAAACCGTATTATGCCAAGTACTTATTGCAAAAATAAATACCCACCCGATAGCGAGTGGTATTTCATTTTCGGGCATACTATTTTCTGCTATTGAACACAAATGTATTTTTTTATTGACCTGTTGGTCACGCATTTCTTACTTGCTACCCATCAATTAGGCTCTGCCTTCTTGTGTCATTCTGAACACGAGCTATCATTCTGAACCTGCCGAAGAATCCCTTCTTCTACCGCTTTTGTCTTTCTGCCTTTTACTGTCATTCTGAGCGGAACACAGCCGGACCTTGCTGTTTAAATCATCTTTATTGTCGTGCTGTGTATAGCCGAAGAATTTTTTTGCGTATACTTCTTTCCCACAAAATTTCTATCTTTTTAAATACGGACATTTTTTTACTGTGATTTCGTTTAAATCTACCCCAAGCAGACCACAGGTTGATTATCTCGCGCTCCGCGACTCGAAATGACACGCCTTAATTCGCATTCTACTATTTATATCTTATCTAACATTTTTCCAATCACGCAGCGCAGCAGACTATCGCGGGGTTTTCTTTATACAATAAAAGACGCAACCCCTTTGGGTTACGTCTTTTATAAATGAAATCCGGCAATTACCTATCCTCCCGGTCGGTGTCCCGACAAGTACTTTCG
>CAOMHR010000098.1 GCA_948482865.1 Christensenellaceae bacterium | reverse complement strand
CCGCCTAAGGGTCTCTCGGCGGGGCGCATTGTATTCCTTATTAATTAATAAGCCGCCCGCGCGCTTTTCAGGGCGCGGGCGGCGGTTTTTTTATCGCTTGACTAAATGCGGCGTTGGTGTTAAAATAACCGTATGGCTAACTTGGACAAGGCTGAAATAGAAAAACTTAAAAAAGGCGAGCTGGCGGGCGTTGCCGCAACGGCGTTTTGCGGCGCAGTGGTTGCCGCGTTCGTAATTTGTTACGCTGTGGCAAAAACTCAGGGCATTAAGGCGCTGGAACTTGCAAGCCTTATCGCCGCGCCGATACTGATAGTTGTCGGGGCGGCTGTTGCGGCGTTCTGCAATATCAGATACGGCGGCGAAATTGAAAAACGCATAAAAAATTACGTCCGCGAAATCTGTATAGAAAACGCCGCGCTTTTCCACCCCGAAAGAAATTCTCTTTCCTTTTATATAACGGTGGAAGATACGGCGGTATTCTTGCAGATCAACGGCTATAAAGAAAAAATTGTATTCAATTTTGAAAGTTTTGTAACACTTTCGCTGTCGCGCAAAATTTCCGCGCTGACCGCGGTCGAAACCAGACTTATCTGCACTTTTTGCAGGCTGTGGGAGCGCGGCGCAAAGTATACCGAAGTTTGTTTTGCCGAGCGCGAAGGGACGCGCCGCAATGCGGGTAAAACCGTTTACATAATTAAAGACGGCTCGCCCGATAAAAAAGCATTTAAGCACTATCTCAAAAACAAACGCTCCGCTTAAAATTCTCGGGCTTTGCGGCGGTTCTTTACGGTATTTTAGCCTGAACAGCTGTCCGAAATCAAACAAGCCTTAGCCTTTGCACAATAATTGCGATATAACTAAATTTATAAAACCGCAAATAAATGCGGCGCGATTTTTTAAAAAAATCGCGCCGCATTCGGTTTTTACTCTTTCTCTACGTATTGTTTGCGAAATCTTTCAATTTCGTCAGTATCCAACGATACTTTCTGGTAAAGTCCCGTGCATTCGTTCGCGCACGCAACCCCGTCCATCATATCGTCAATCATACTTCTTGTTCTGCGCTTTCCCATACAGTAATTATGCCCGTCGGTTTAAATTTTATTCAACACAACCAACGTTTCAACGTGTTTTGTCTGGGGGAACATATCGTACGGGGTTATGCTTTCAATCCTGTAAACGCCGCGGTCGCCGCCGCTTTTTACCAGTTCGCCGTCCCTTTCTTCAAGCGTGCCCGTCAAAAGCCCCAAATCCCGCGCAAGCGTGGCGGGGCTGCAAGAAATTAAAACCACTTTTCCCACGCCCGAGTTTTTTATCGCGTACACAACGCTGCGCTCCATACCCTTGCGCGGCGGGTCGCACACGATAACGCGGTTTTCGCCCGCGGTTGCCGAAATCACTTTTTCAATCTCGTCTTCCGCTTTGCCGCAGATATTGAACATTTTGCCCTGCAAACCGTTTTCGTTTTTCAGCTCGTCCGCGCAGCGCGAAGCCTGTTCCACTATCTCTATGCCGTAAGCCTTTTTACACTTTTTTGCAAGCATTGCGGTAAGCATTCCGCCGCCGCTGTATAAATCTATCGCAACCGAGCTTGCGCCAGCTTCGCGCAAAACCCTGTTGTAAAGTTTGGCGCGCACGTCGTCGTTGACCTGCAAAAACGTGTTTGCGCCGGCGGTATAGATAATGCCGTATTCTTCCGCTTTAAAATATCCGTTCCCGCGCAGGGTGCGCCACTCTTTGCCGAAAATAGCGTTCGTTTCGCTATCGTTTATATTGATAAGAAAAGTAAATTCCTTAAAGTCCTTTGCAAGGATTTCTATAAGCGGTTGCGCGTCCACCTGCTTTTTTGCGACAAGCGCAAAAATAAATTTTCCGTCTATGCCGCGTACTACAAGGTGCCTTAAATACTTTTTGTCATTGCAGACTTTTATGTATCCGTTCAGCGCGGCAATGACTTTTTTCGCCCAGTCCTTTTGTATAGGGCAGTCTTCTGCGGGAACTATTCTGTGGCTGTGCCGCGCGTACAGTCCCGCGCCGTCTTCGCCTATGGGTAGGGAAATTTTGTTCCTGTACCCGTACTCTTCCGCGCACCCCACGGCGGGGCTTACTTCCACGGTTATCCCGCCTATTTTGTAAAGGCTGTTTTTAACCGACTCGCGTTTAAAATCAAGCTGGGCGGCGTAACTTGCGTGCTGCAAATCGCACCCGCCGCACTTGCCGAATACGGGGCAGCGCGGTTCTACCCTTTCGGGCGAAGGCTTCACCACTTCCAAAAGTTTGCCGTACGCAATTTTCCCCTTAACCTTTAAAACCCTGAACTTTATCTCTTCCCCGACAAGACAAAAAGGCACGAACACCGCCGCGCCTTCACAGTAAATTATTCCTTCGCCGTCCGTGCCGAGTGCCTGTACGACGCCTTTATAATCTTCGTTTTTTATCATTTCCTTATCCTGTAAACAAGCCTGTTCACACCTATTTGCGCTTTAAATATGAGATAGTCGTAAAGCAGAAACACCGCCGTGCCGGCTGTAAAAATTATTACATACAGCCGCCAGCCTTCGATAACCGCCTGCACCTGCTCTGGCAAGGCTATACCGCCCAGTTCGTATATTAAAAAATATCCCGCAATCAGCGTGCAGTCAAACCATACCGCTTTTATCGCAAACGCAAGCCACCTGTTTATCTTAAAACGCACCTGCAAAAAATTCATCAACGGATGAAGCCCGAAAAACATTGCAAACGGCACCAGATCCCAGAACTTTACCGCCGCGCCTAAAACCACGGCTAAAATGACCGTTGCCATATACGCCAAAAATCCGCCCCACAAAAACTGCTTTGAAAGGGGCAGCATAAGGGCGACGACCGCTATAAGGTATCCCGTACCCACAAGCCAGCCGCTTAAAAGCCCCAAAGCCAGCGCGCCCGCGGCAACCGCGCAGGATATGGCGGAAAGCGCTATTTCAAAAGTGCGTGAATTGTTGCGCCTGCCCATTTCGCTTTAACGGCAGCAGCCGTTGCAAAGACAGTTTATGCACATATTCAGGTAACAGCACTGAATGCACGAAGCGCAGAAATTTCCGCCCATCTGGTCGTCGGGGCTTCCTTCGATATTCTGCCCCTGATAAACCGACTGGTTAGCCGTATTCGCGCCGCCGCGGCTTGCGTCGTAATTCAGTTTGTCGTTTAACTTTTTATAAGATTCTTTATATTTCTCGTTATCGGGTTCTAACTGCAGGGCAATTTCAAGCTGTTTCTTGCTTTCGTTCATCCAGTTTTTGCGGTAAAAAATTACGCTCTGCAAATAGTGCCACTGCGCGCCGCGCTCGTTAAAAGCATCCAGCTCGCGCTGAGCCTGGTCTATGTTGCCGTTTTTTATGGTCTCTTCAACTTTTAAATACGCGCTGTCCGCGTCGAATTCGGAAGCGGTCTCGCTAAGCTCGTTTATAAGTTCGTTGTAGGCAACTTCTATTTTGGTCAGCATTTTCGCGGCGTTGTTGCCCGCGTCGCCGTCCATAAATCTTTCTTCGAGATACTTTGCGCGCAAAGATTCGTAAGAAGCCTTTATCTCTTCCCTTGTAGCGCTTTCCGAAAGCCCCAGAATTTCAAGATTTTGTTTGTTCATTTTTTTTACACCCTTTTTTGCCGCATCCGCAGTTTAAAAGACTTCTCGTCTTCAACGGTATGCCGCGCAGAATTATATTGTCGGTCAAGTCGTGGTTGTACCTGAAATTAATATTTGCAAGCCTTTGCCGCATATCCGCAAAAAGCGAATCGAATACGTAGGTAATTTCTTCCGCGTTTTCCTTTAACGCCTCCGCCTTGCAACTTTTTTTAAAGCAGTTGTAAAGTACGTTGTACCTGCCCTTTTTTACGTCCTTGTCATAGTCGTCCAGCGCGTCGGCAAGATAGACCCACTTGCCCAAATCGTAAAACATCCAACCAGTGTCCTGCGTGGCGCGTTCGCCCAGCGCGTAAAATGAAAGTTCTTTCATCATCTGTGCGGTGGGTTCGCACGCTTCGTCTATTACCGCGCACCCCGCCCTTTCGAGTAAAGACTGCTTTTCAAGTTGGCGTTTTATTATTTCAACCGCTTCGGGATGGCGGCGTTTCGCGCGCCTGAATCCCCTTTTAAACCAGTGCCTGAAAACGCCCTTTTTGTCGCCGTCCGCCTTGTCGTCGCAAAGTTTGTAGTAAGCGAGCGCCGTGTTTATACAGCCGAGCATTACCGTAGTGTCGTCCGCGGCGGCAATCGGTCTGCGCCTGAAAATATGCAGAACGCAACGGGATTTTTTTACGGTGACGTCCTCGTGTTTAATATTATGAATCAGCGCCGACATAAATGCCATATCGTAAGTCAAAGCCGAACGCGCCCGCTGTCCGCAGCCCGCGCCTATGCTTTTGCACAGTCCGCAGTACAGCGCCTTGTATAAAGTTTCGTCCTTGATAAAAAGATACGGTCTGTCGGGATTGATATATCCGAACATTAAATCTCCCGTTCGCGCAAATTTTTGCCGCTTATTTTAAATTTGATAAAATCCTATTTTTTTGTAAACTTTCGCAAGAGTCCTGTTCGCGGTGCGAGCCGCGCTTTCGGCGCCCTTTTTCAGAACCCCGTCAAGGTATGCCTTGTCCGCAAGCAGTCTTGCCTGTTCCGCCTGCAACGGCGCAAGCCTGTCCGCAACCGCTTCGCCCACGGCAAGTTTAAATTCGCCGTAGCCTACACCCGCAAATTCCTTTTCGGCTTGTTCAACAGTCTTGCCTGCAAACACCGAATAAATAGTTAAAAGGTTGCTTACGCCGGGCTTGTTTTCGGGGTCGTATTTTATCTGTGCGTCGCTGTCGGTAACCGCGCGTTTGAACTTGCGCATAACGGCGTCCCTGTCGTCAGACAAAAAGACCGAGCCGTTAGCATTTTCCGCGGACTTTGACATCTTCTTGGTCGGGTCGAGCAAATCGTTTATCTTTGCGCCCACTTTCATATACACGCCTTCGGGTACGGTGAACGTGGGTGAATACGCGTTATTGAAACGCTGTGCTATATCGCGGGCAATTTCCAGATGCTGTCTTTGGTCAAGCCCGACGGGAACAACGTCCGCCCGGTACAACAGGATATCCGCCGCCATAAGCACGGGATAGTCCATAAGACCCATATTTATATTATCGGCGTGTTTCGCGCTCTTATCCTTAAATTGGGTCATTCTTTCCATTTCTCCGACATAGGTATAAGAATTAAGCACCCAGCAAAGTTCGGCGTGCGCCGGCACGTGCGACTGCAGATACAGCGTGCATTTTTCGGGGTCTACTCCGCACGCAATATACAGCGCAAGCAACGCAAGCGTATTGCGCCTTAAATCCGCAGGGTTTTGCCTGACGGTTATCGCGTGCATATTTGCGATTGCGTAAAAACAGTTGTAGTCATTCTGAAGATTAACCCAGTTTTTAATTGCGCCTATATAGTTGCCGATAGTAAGACAGTTTGTCGGCTGGACCGCAGAATACAGTGTCTTTTTGCTTTCTTCCATATTTTAAATTTACTCCGTGTAAATAATACCACATAAACAAAAAAATGCAAAGTGTTTTTTTGCCCGATAAATTATAATCACCAAACTTAGCCTAAATTTACACCCCGCTATCACCCGTTAAACCAATCCGCCCCGCGCACTTATGTGCGCGGGGCAGTATTATTTAATTGACATAATCACTCGGTAACGTCGGATGGAACAAACGTGCCGCAACCTATACTTATGCTAAATTGTTCATTTGCTATTGATGATTTAATTTCTTCGTTGGCGTTTTCGTAAGAAATGTAAATAACTTTATCTCCGTTGAAATAGTAGTGTCCGTTTTCGTCAAAAACTATTTCGTTTCCGTTTTCATCAGTATAGCTGAATTCGGTATCGTTATATAAGTGTTCCAAAAATTCGCCTGTAAATACAAAATAGAAGGAACAATCATAAGTTCTGTCTATATGTGTATAATAAAACTCAAAACGCATCTCACTTTCTTCATGCTCCGCTCTAATCAGGCATTGAGTAAAATCATATTCTATCCCAAAATGATAAATCGGTTGTGCGCTGCCCGGTCCGCATTGAAAGCAAGATGATAAGCCCGCTAACAATAGCGGTAAAAATGCTAAAATTCCGTTCTTCATGTATATCTCCGCAACTATGTAAATAATACCACACAAACAAAAAAAATGCAAAGTACTTTTGGAGATTATTCATAACTGCCAAACTTAACCGAAATTTGCAATCTACTTTCACGCTTTAAATAATCCCTGCCCCGCGCAC
>CAOMHR010000097.1 GCA_948482865.1 Christensenellaceae bacterium | reverse complement strand
GTATTGTTAGCGCAATAAGCGGCGACACCATAATTGAAAATTGTGAAAATTACGGTGCTATCGTATCCGGCGTTTGCGGAACCGGTGGAATTGTAGGTCGTCCGGGAGAGGCACACTTTTCTCTTGCTCAAAACGGCAATTTGGATAATAAAGATTATACTGAAAATCAAATAGTCAGAAACTGTAAAAATTACGGGGATATTTATTTATTGAAAGAAGAAGAGGCAAAACGGATAGAATCAACGGACCATGATGTTTATTCCGAAACCAATGACAGTTATTTGGATCATAAGGGCATAATATACGAATTCGGCGGAATAGCGGGGAGCATATCGCGAGTAGAAAACTGCGAAAACCACGGAAATTTTTACGGATTTGAAAATATGGGTAACGGAATAAAAGTGAGATTTTTAGGCGGCGTAGTCGGCGCGGCGAAACAGGTGACGGACTGTGAAAACTTTGGCGTTATAAACGTGCAGAAGGGCAGGGGAATAGACGTAGGCGATATTTACGGATTTCTTGATAACTGACGGAAAAAATTATAAGGACCGTGAAAACCATAAACTAATCGGTACGGCAATAAATAAGTTTTTTGTCGATAGAAAATAAAATTATGAACTTTTTCGAACGCGTTTACGAAGTTGTAAAACAAATCCCCGAAGGCAAAGTTGCAACCTACGGACAGGTTGCGCTTGCCGCGGGTTCGCCGAAGGCTTCGCGCCAGGTTGGCTGGGCGTTGCACGGCAATCCGTATAAGGGCATAGTTCCCTGTCACCGCGTGGTTTTCCGCGACGGAAGTCTGACTTCTGGCTTTGCGTTCGGCGGCAGGGAAGTGCAGAAAGGTCTGCTGTTGGGTGAAGGCGTGGGATTTTCGGAAGAGTATAAAGTGGATATAAAAAATTACAGGTGGGAATTTTAAAATGGCGGGCATTTACGTTCATATACCTTTTTGCAAATCGAAATGCAGATATTGCGATTTTGCTTCATTCCCAGATAAAGCGTATCTTGCCGAAAGTTATATGGCTTGCGTCTACCGCGAAATGGCAAAGCGCAGCGAAGAACTTAAAAGTTACGTTTTCGATACCGTGTACATAGGCGGCGGCACGCCTTCCGTCATAGACGAAAATTTTATAGCTATGCTTATGGCGGCGGTCAGGAAGAATTTCAGGCTGAAAAACGGCGCGGAAATTACTATAGAAATCAATCCGGGCACCGTCGGCGAGAGAAAGATTTCCGTCTACAAAAAATGCGGTATAAACCGATTTTCGGTGGGGTTGCAGACCGCTATAGACAGCCAACTGAAAGAAATAGGCAGGGCGCACACTTTGAACGGATTTGTAACCTGCGCCAACCTTTTAAAGGGTGAAAATTTCAGCGTTGACGTTATGATAGGTCTCAAAGACCAGACGGCGGACGACGTATGCAAAACAGTTGAAGTGGCGGCATCGTTCGGCGCAAGCCATATTTCTATGTACGCGCTTACGCCCGAAGACGGCACGCCCATTTATTCAGACTATTTAAACGGCGAACTTCCCGACGGCGACGAAGTGGCTGAGCTTTACGAAGCGGGCAGAAATAAACTAAAAGAGCTGGGCTTTGCGCGGTATGAAGTTTCAAACTTCTGTAAACCCGGCAAAGAGAGCAGGCACAACCTTAATTACTGGCGCAGGGGCGAGTATATAGGTTTCGGCGTTTCGGCGTCGTCCTGTATAAAAAACGTGCGCTTTACAAACACGTATGATCTTGACGAATATTTCAAGTGTATTCTCTCCGATAATTTCGCCGTTATAGACAGGCAGGAAACGGACGCGGAAGGACAGGAAGAAGAGTATATAATGCTTGCGCTACGTACTGCGCGCGGGATAGATTTGCAGGAGTATAAAAAACTTTTCGGTTGCGATTTTTGCGAAAAATATGCAGCCGCAATAAGAAAGGTTGAAAACTTTGTTGAAAGCGACGGAAAGACTTTCCGTATCAGGGACGGACATCTTTTTGTCCAGAACAGCATAATAGTGGAATTTTTCAGTTAAACAAGCGGCGCGGGATTTTTATCCCGCGCCGCAAATTTTTTAATCGCAATTTTATCCGTTCAGTTTTTTCGTGGCTATTATTTTTCCGCGTTCGCCGTCTACAAGATAGGCGGAAATGTTTTTATCCCTGTCGCATACGCCCACGTAGTAGTAACAACCTTCGTCGTACAGCAGGCGCACGTAAATTTCGCCGCGGAAAATTCCGTTTTCGGTCATAGACGTAAACAGTTCGCCGTCGTGCTCAATTACGCACTTTACCGCGCCGTTGCAGTCCATAACGCCGTCGTACAGAACGCTTACCGCCGTGCAGGTATAGCTGTCGCCGCCGCAGTCCAATGTAACGTCCGCGCTGTCGCCCGCAATGGCGTCGGCAAAACTTATGTAATAGCAGTTTTCAACCGCGCGGTAACTCATTTCGCCGCCCGCGCCGCCGACGGTGATATTTACTTCTTCATAGTTCTTGGGCAGGGTTACGAACACTTCGGTAAGGTCGCCCATTTCGCTCTTTATTCCGTCGGCAATGTAAGGGTTTTCCTTTGCGGAGCGGTAAATTTTAACTTCGACCCCGTCGCTGGAATAGAGCCATATGCCGTAACGCATTTCGGAAATATAGTCGGTGTAGTCCACCGATTTTTTGCAACCGCCGAAAAACGCCGCGGCGGAGAGTAAGCAAAGAGATAAAACTGCAATTTTCTTCATACTTCAATATAAGTTTGCAGTTGCGGGATTATGATTATAAATATTAATTTTTTTCAAACAGTTGCATTTTATTTTCGTGTATGGTAGAATATTTCAAATATACTTCTTTTACAAAAGTAACTTTATGGCAATGACTAAAACCAAAAAGATAATATTGATATCCGCGCTCGAAGGTCTGGCTGCGCTTGCGGTTGCCGCACTTCTGGTGTTTTCGCTGTGGATACTGTGTTCGCCGCAGACTATGGCGACCGCGTGCGAAAAGACGGGCAACTATTCCTTTGCCGTGACATGCGCGGGGCTGAAATATAAATATTCAAACGATACAGACGATCTGGCGCGCTGCGTGCAGGATAGTATTCTTTCGGGCAAGGACAAGTATATAATCGAGTACGGCGAAAGTTTTTTGGGTAAAGACGACTTTGAAGAAGCCTGCGAAAAGAAAGGCGGAAGTTTCAAGGTTGCCGTGTGCGGAAGTCTCGCCCTGTCGCAGTACAATGCGGGCGATATACAGAAAGCCGTTGACACCTGCAAAACGGGCGGCGGTGCAAGTTTTATCAAGTTGACCGTCGCCGTAGCCGAAAACGGCAGCGCGGAAGATAAAAATACCGTTAAAACCGCTTTGTCGGAACAACCCCAAAGCGAAATTATTACAAAATTATTAAATTTATTGAATACAGGAGAATAACATGAGCAGAATTGTAAAAGAAGCGCTTACGTTTGACGACGTTTTGCTGGTACCGGCTGCGTCGGACGTATTGCCTTCCACCGTTGATTTACACACCACGCTTTGCGACGGAATTAATCTGAACATTCCCCTAATAAGCGCGGCAATGGATACCGTAACCGAAAGCAAACTTGCAATTGCGCTTGCAAGGGAAGGCGGCATAGGCGTTATCCATAAAAATATGTCCATCGAAGAGCAGGCTTTGCAGGTAGATAAGGTTAAAAGGAGCGAACACGGCGTTATAACCGACCCGTTCCACCTTACTCCCGACCAGCCCGTAAGCGCGGCTTGCGACCTTATGGCAAAGTATAAAATCAGCGGCGTTCCCATTACCGAAGAAAACGGCAAACTCGTGGGTATTCTCACCAACCGCGATTTAAGGTTTGAAACCAACTTCAACCAGCCTATCGCGAACGTTATGACTTCGGAAAATCTGGTCACCGCACCCGAAGGCACTTCTCTGGAAGAAGCGCAAAAACTTTTAGGCAGGCACAGAATAGAAAAATTGCCCATAGTGGATAAAAACGGTTATCTTAAAGGGCTTATAACAATAAAGGATATTGAAAAATCCATACAGTATCCCAACAGCGCAAGGGACAAAAAGGGCAGGCTTCTTGCTGCGGCTGCTATCGGCGGTTCAGCGGACGTGCTCGACAGGGTTGCGGCGCTTGTCGCGGCAAAGGTCGACTTGGTTGTGCTCGACTCTGCGCACGGTCATTCAAAGGGAATTGTGGAAGCCGTTGCAAAGGTCAAAAAAGCGTATCCCCGTCTTCCGCTTGTCGCGGGCAACGTAGTAACGGCGGAAGCTACGAAAGATTTAATAAACGCGGGTGCGGACGTTGTAAAGGTCGGCATAGGTCCCGGCTCTATTTGCACCACGCGTATAGTTGCGGGCATAGGTATGCCCCAGCTTACCGCGGTTATGGACTGCGCCGAACAGGCTGACAAAATGGGCAAGCGCATTATCGCCGACGGCGGCATAAAGTACTCGGGCGATATTGTCAAAGCGATAGCGGCGGGCGGCAGCGCGGTCATGATAGGTTCGCTTTTTGCAGGCACTGCCGAAAGCCCCGGCGAGCTTGAAATTTATCAGGGCAGAAGCTTCAAGTCCTATCGCGGAATGGGTTCGCTCCCCGCAATGGCAAAGGGCAGCAAGGACAGATATTTTCAGGCGGACGCGAAAAAGTTCGTACCCGAAGGCGTGGAAGGAAGGGTTCCTTACCGCGGCGCTATTGCGGATATTATTTATCAGCTTATGGGCGGTCTCCGCGCGGGTATGGGTTACACCGGTTGCGGCACGGTTGAAAAACTGAGAAAGGACGCTAAGTTTGTGAAAATGACTTCGGCTTCCTTAATCGAAAGTCATCCCCACGATATTTCAATCACCAAAGAAGCCCCCAATTACTCACCTAAAAATTAAATTGAAAAGGCGTAAGCGGTACTTGCGCCTTAAAATATTTTATTAAGGATAAATTTATGACACACGAGAAAGTTTTGATTCTGGATTTCGGCGGACAGTACAACCAGCTTATCGCCCGCAGGGTAAGGGAACATAAGATTTACTGCGAAGTCAAGTCCTATAAGACGCCCGTCGGTGAAATCCGCGAAATGAACCCCAAGGGTATAATTTTTACGGGCGGACCCAATTCGGTTTATCTTGACAATTCGCCCAGAATGGACAGTGAAATATTCGAGCTGGGAGTGCCCATTCTCGGCATATGTTACGGCGCGCAGTTTCTGGTTTACGGGCTTGGCGGAAAGATAGAAAAAGCTAACGAAACCGCTGTTGCGGAATTCGGAAGAACGGATTGCGAATTCAATACAAAGTCCCTTCTTTTCAAAGGCTTGAAGAAAAAATCGGTCGTATGGATGAGCCACAACGACCATATCGCAACCCTGCCCGAAGGTTTCCGCGCGGTGGGACACAGCGATAAATGCCCTTACGGCGCAATTGAAAACCCGCAAAAGAAATTTTACGGCACGCAATTCCACCCCGAAGTGAACCATACCGAACAGGGTTTCGATATGCTCGGCAACTTCTTGTACAACGTGTGCGGTTGCAGCGGCGACTGGACTATGGAAGAGTACGCCCAGACCGCTATCGGCGCAATACGCGACAAAGTGGGCGGCGGCAAGGCGTTGCTCGCTCTTTCGGGCGGGGTGGACAGTTCGGTTGCCTGCAAACTGCTTGCAAAGGCAATAGGCAGCCAGCTTACCTGCATTTTCGTGGACCACGGTCTTATGCGCAAAAACGAAGGCGACGAAGTGGAAGCTGCATTTGCTGACAGCGGCGTAAATTTTGTGCGCGTGGACGCGGGGGCGCGTTTTCTGGGGAAACTTAAAGGCGTGACAGAACCCGAAGCAAAGCGCAAAATAATAGGCGAAGAATTTATCCGCGTGTTCGAAGAAGAAGCCAAAAAAATAGGCAAGGTTGACTTCCTTGTTCAGGGCACCATTTATCCCGACGTGATAGAGTCGGGTTTGGGCGACGCGGCTGTGATAAAATCGCACCACAACGTCGGCGGACTGCCCGATTACGTTGATTTTAAAGAGATAATAGAGCCGCTCAGAATGTTGTTCAAAGACGAAGTCAGGGCGCTCGGAATAACGCTCGGTCTTGACGAAAAACTCGTCTGGCGCCAGCCGTTCCCCGGTCCCGGTCTCGCGATACGTATTATAGGCGACATCACGCCAGAAAAGGTGGCTACCCTTCAGGACGCGGACGCTATATTCCGCGAAGAGATTGCCCGCGCGCACCTTGATCGCGACATTAACCAGTATTTCGCGGTGCTTACAAATATGCGCTCGGTGGGCGTTATGGGCGACGGCAGAACTTACGAC
>CAOMHR010000096.1:5971-6315 GCA_948482865.1 Christensenellaceae bacterium | reverse complement strand
TTTTCAGATTTTTGCTATTGACATTTTTTTTGGCATATAATATAATAAAAACACTCAAAATCGCCACAAATCCCCATTTTTACGGGACTTTTTACTTTTCCAAAAAGGTGTACTTTTTTGGAATTTTTTTATTTTTTTACGATTTTTTTGGAAAATTTATCTCTGTTTTGCACTAAAAAATCCCCCGCAGGCACAGCCTGCAGGGGATTTTTTGATTATTTTTATATAACATTTAAAAGCGCACCTATAAGGCACGCTTTTTTATTGGAGCAGGTGACGGGAGTCGGACCCGCCAAAATCAGCTTGGGAAGCTGACGCCATACCGATAGGCGACACCTGCAATT
>CAOMHR010000096.1:0-5871 GCA_948482865.1 Christensenellaceae bacterium | reverse complement strand
ACGGTAGTACTGCGCTTTGCGCAGTGTTTATGCACGAACCGCCAAAATCAGCTTGGGAAGCTGACGCCATACCGATAGGCGACACCTGCAATTATTAATTTATTTTCCCGTGGTGACGGTAGTACTGCGCTTTGCGCAGTGTTTATGCACGAACCGCCAAAATCAGCTTGTAACCGTCAACACCAACAAACAACAACTGCGTTTTTAATTAATATACCACAGTTCAACCTAAAAGAAAAGCAAAAAGCAGTAAATTAATTTATTTTTTATTTACAAAAAAGTTATTGAATATATTTGAAACCGTTTTCCCGAAAAAGCGACAAAATATATTGAAACCAAAATAAAGTACGGGTTTAAAGTAAAATATTTTCATTAAAACTTTCATAAGATTAAATTTTACTTTCAACTTTTTGACATATGACTTGTAAATACGATTTTTATTTTTACTTATAGCTTTGGCGCATATTTCACCGCTTTTCAATCCGTATCTCAAACCGGACAGCGTAAGCGGATCGCAAGCGCCTACTGCATCGCCGACAAAAAATATATTTCCGTGAATTACAGGTTTTCTGACGCCTATCGGCGTAAACGCACCTTTGAGATCAGATATGTCCGCTTCAAAATCCAATTCGTTCAAAAATTCTGTAAAAATTTGATTGTAATTGATTTTAGGATTATATAAATCGGTTAACCCGATATTTACAGTACCGCCGAACGCGCTTACCCAGCCGTATCCCCTTTTAGTTTTACCGAAATGAATATGAATTACTTCTTCCGTTTCCTTTGAAAAGGTCAATTGCATCGCAAAATTAGACTTTTTCAATTTTTGGTACTTGCTGCCGAACCCGTTTGTTCCGTCTGCAAAAATCAAATTTTTATAACATACTTTTCTGCCGTCTGACAGAATTACCGTATTTTCTTCTATGCTGTGTTGAGTTATTTTTACATTTTCAGCTATTTCAATTCCTTTTGATTTTGCAAGTTCAAAAAAGGCATTGTCCAGCTCTACCCTGTCAATTTTATGGTTGGTATACAAAAATTTATTAATAATTTTGAGTTTGGTTTTATATTTATAGCAGATATTAAAATCTTTGATCAGCGAATAGTTACAGTTTTCAACATCAAGACCGAGCTTTTTAAATTCTGCCTTTGTCTTTGCGGTAATATAGCCTGCACAGCACTTATATCTTGGAAATTCAAAACGTTCGACAACCAAAACGTCGGTTTCACCCAAGTTATAAAGATTTAAGGCGGCGGAAAGACCTGCGGGTCCCGCGCCGATTATTACGGTTTCATATTTTTCTTTCATATTTTTTGCTACGTCTTTTATAATATTGTTTTACTGTGGAAATTGTAAACATAAATTTAAATTTTTTTGATTAGAAAGCGTGCTGAATGACAAAAACTTTATCGGAGGCAATTTATGAACCCTATTAAAGAAAAATCAAGAAGTCTTGAAAACAGTTTTTTACCGCTCAGAAAAATGTATCCCAAAAGCTATAACAAGGCAAAAACTTCACCGTACACAAAAACACGCGTAATACTTATGAACGGTACCGAGTTTGAATCGCAATGGTTTATGCACAACTTTGCTCGCCACTGCGACGAACCCGAAATTCTTGCAACGCTTGCGGTTGTGCGCCGTCAGGAACAGCAACAGCAAAAGCGCATTGCTTGCTTAAAACCGCTTAACGAAAGTATTCTTGAAACCACTATTGCATACGAGCAACTTGCAGTTGATTTGACCGCAGTGCTTGCACGCCACGAAAAGGACGAGAACAATATTAAAGCGTTAAATTTTGCATTATTGGAAGACTTTGACCACCTTTACCGCTATGCCAATCTTTTGAAAATGGATAAAAACGAAGACGCCGATATGCTCGTCGGAAAGTTCACAGAGATTATGCCCGGGAGACCTACCGTTGCCGAACACCGCTATCCTGCCGACGACGTAAAACCGCATATGAACGCAAAAACCGCAGACCTTTATTCAAAGTTGGTTGCAAGCACTATTACCGCCGCAGAACAGCAGACAATGAACTATTATATGAATATTTCTCAGTGGTATAAAAACGACTTAGGCAGAAAACTTTACGCCGAAATTGCAATGATTGAAGAAGCGCACGTTACCCAGTACGAGAGTCTTAAAGACCCCACTCTTTCGTGGCTGGAACAATGGGTTATGCACGAATATACAGAGTGCTGGCTTTATTATTCTGCAATGGAAGACGAAGAAAACGAGTATATCAAAAAAATATGGACGGAACACTTTAAAATGGAAGTTGCGCATTTAAAAGCGGCAGCCAAACTTTTAAAGAAATTCGAAAATAAAAGTTTTGAATCCGTATGCGGAACGGGCGAATTCCCTAAACTTTTAAAACTTGGCGGCAACAAAGATTATGTAAGAAAAGTTTTGCAAAGCACTATCCAACTTACCGCGGACAATACCGAAATTAAGCACGACTATAAAGAAATCAAGAAAATACCTGACAGTCACAGATATTTCGACTATCAAAAATATATGTCGGGCGACCCCGAAAGAAATCCTTCGCACCTTGTAATAAAGAAGGCAATAGAAAGGTTGGGCAAAGATTACCGATATCAGGATAGCGAACACCCTGTAAAAGAGCTGCGAAGCCGCGAAAAAGACAACGTACGCATTGCACGAACAAAATAAATTAAAATCCAAAACCGCGCGTAAAAATTTATGCGCGGAAATTTTTTTCTGATTTTATAAATTTTTTAAGCTCTTTTAGAGTATACTTTTCACCATGCTCTTTAAGCATTGTCAAAAAATAGCGCAACTGTTCACAGGTTTGTTCGTTCATTCCGTCTTTATCAGTCTTTGCTTCAAAATATTCAAGCGCGCTGGCATCATTGTATTTTGTTTTAAGATACGTTTTACAGGCGGCAATACGGTCGCAAATCATTTCAGCCAAATATCTTGCCGGCATTTTGACATATACTTTTTTTCCGTCCGCAAAATCAGTCCAATATTCAAAATGGTGCTTGTTTCTTCCTTTATGATGAAGCCAGGCAGCAGAATAACCAAGCACTTCCCTTTCCCGTGCCTGCGGGCTTCGGTTGCCCTGATAAAATTTTGCTCCGCTCCAGAATTCCGCAAACGAAAATTTAGACAGGTCGTGCGTTAAACCCTGTCTTATTAGTCCGCACTTAAAGCAGAGTTTCCTGACCGCTCTTCTGTGCTTGCATACTGTAATAAAGTGTTTAATTACTTGCATTTCTTAAAGTCAAACAGGGCGAATTATCGCCCTGCATTTTTAAATTTCGTATATTACGGTTACCGGACCGTCGTTATACTGCTCAATTTTCATATCAGCTCCGAATACGCCAGTCTTTACAGTCAAACCGAGTTCACGAAGTTTTTCGGCTGTTGAAATGTAAAGTTTTTCGGCGGCTTCGGGTCGCTCCGCTTCAGTAAAACTGGGGCGATTGCCATGAGAACAATCACCGTAAAGCGTAAATTGGGAAATAAGCAATATTTCGCCTTTAACGTCTTTTACCGATAAATTCATTTTACCGTCGGCATCTTCAAAAATTCTCAATCTGGAAATTTTGCCAGCCATAACGCCGGTCATATCTTCGGTATCGCCGCATTTGATACCGAGATAAACGGCAAGCCCGAAAGGTATTTCTGAAATGAGACTGCCGCCGACAGAGAGCGCCGTGCGCTTTACACGCTGAATAACAGCTTTCATATAAAATTATTTGCCGACTCTGGACATATACTCGCCCGTGCGGGTATCAATACGGATAATCTCGCCTTCTTCAACAAACATAGGAACCTGAACCGTTGCGCCCGTTTCAACAACTGCGTTTTTCATTGCGTTGGTTGCAGTGTTACCCTTAACACCCGGCTCGCACTCTGTTATTTTAAGTTCAACAAAGTTTTCGGGTTCAACGGAGAACGCAACTCCTTTAAGGAACTTTATGGTTACGTTGTCGTTTTCTTTAATATATTTAAGCGCGTCTTCAACCTGGTCAAGATTGAGAGTAATCATCTCAAAGCTATCGGGGTCCATAAAGTAATAAAATTCACCGTCGGTGTACGAATAGGTCATCTTCTTTGTTTCAACCTGCGCCGTTTCGAGTTTTGCCGTAGGGTTGAAAGTTATATCGGAAAGAACCTGACCGGTTACAACGTTTTTAAGAGTAGTTCTTACAAACGCCGCGCCCTTACCGGGTTTTACGTGCTGAAATTCGGTAACTGTATAGACGCCCTTACCGTTATATTCAAACGTGGTGCCCTTTCTGATGTCGCCTGCTAAAATTGATGCCATATTTATTCTCCTTGTTAATTAAACGTATTTATAAAACAGTCAGTTTTCTGTCCGTGTCGGTAAGGCTTACAACCCTGTCTTCGGACAAAGTTACGCTGTCTTCAATTCTTATTCCGTATTTTCCTTCAAGATACACGCCCGGCTCGTCCGAAAAAACCATTCCGTTTAAAAGAACGTCGCTACTTTTAGGCGATAATGTGGGAAATTCGTGGACGTTAATACCTATTCCATGACCAAGCGCGTGTGTAAAGTATTGACCAAGCCCCTGCTCTTTCAAATATTCTCTTGCAACCGCGTCGGCTTCGCTGCCGGTCATTCCGCTTATAACTTTTTCTTTAACTAAATTATGCGCTTGCAATACGCTTGCATAAGCCTTTTTAAAATCTTCGTGCTTTTTATCGTCGCCGAAAAGATAAGTTCTTGTACAATCCGAACAATATCCGCCGTACTTACACCCGTAATCGATAAGTATCACGTCGCCGAACTTCAACTTACGCATTCCCGTTTCGTGATGCGGAACGCTGGAATTTTCACCGAAAGCCACAATCGTTTCAAAACTTGTGCCGCTTGCGCCGTTTTTGCGCATAAGGTACTCAAGCTGCGCGGCAACTTCGTTTTCGCTCATTCCTTCTTTTACACTGTCCAAAAGCGACACAAGAGCTTTATCGGCTATAGAACAAGCGCTTTTTATCAGATTCAATTCATAATCTTCTTTATGAGACATCGCCGAAATAAAAGCGGGCGTGCTGTCAAGTATTTCAAGATTGAATGATTGTAATTTTTTATAATCTTTATATAGCGTTTTACTTACGGGTATAGCTATTTGTTTATAAGGCTTTAAAATGTCTTCAAGACTTTCAAACTTTTTTACGGAAATTTCAGAACCTTTCAATGCCTTTTCCGCGCCTTCGAGATAGCGGGTATCCGTATAAAAAACCGAGCCGTTTTTATCGGACAAAACATATCCGAACGAAGTGGAAATCCCCGTAATATATTTACGCAAATCAGCGGCTTCCGTCAAAACCGCTTCGGCGCCGACCGAATTATAAATCTTTGACGCGTTTGTCTGTATCATTTATCTGCTTCCGAAATTTATTTTATCAAATTATAAATTATATGTCAACCTGCGCGTATATTTGTTTCATTGCGGCGGCGTCTTCCATTTGGGTCCCTGCCGACTCGCTTATAATATACGGCTCTAATTTAAGTTGTTTTAAAGCAATTGCCAAAGGCTCAAACTCGGGTCCGTAAACAGTATCTTCAAAAGTAAGGTGTTTTATCTCTCCCTTCCCACCGTACATTATTTTTGAAAAATGCACATGGAAATGCTTCACTCTTTCAAATCCGAGTTCCGAAATCATATATTCCAGACGCTGCTTATAATCGTCTACGGTTTTCAGACTGCCCATCTCTCTTGCATTAATGTGTCCGAAATCAACCGCGGGAAGATAAATTTTATCTATCTTGCAAAACTCAACAATCTCTTCAAGCGTGCCTATCTGGGCAAGTTTACCCATCGTTTCTGGACAGAAATGCAAATTCTCGTATCCGTTGAGATAAATATAATCTC
>CAOMHR010000095.1 GCA_948482865.1 Christensenellaceae bacterium | reverse complement strand
CATATCGTGCTGATACTGCCCTACGCCTATCGATTTAGGGTCTATTTTAATCAGTTCAGAAAGCGGATCCTGCAACCTTCTCGCAATCGAGATTGCCGAACGCAGAGTTAAATCGTAGTCGGGAAATTCTTCAACCGCAAGCGGACTTGCCGAATACACGCTGGCGCCCGCTTCGTTGACAACGGCATAGCTTACGTTTGCTTCGATTTCTTTCAACAGGTCTGCAACGAAAATCTCCGTTTCTTTGCTCGCCGTACCGTTGCCTATAGAAATTATATCAACCTTATGCTTTTCAATTAAATATTTAACTATTTTTTTACTGCCTTCGATATCGTTCTTGGGCGGTACGGGATAGATAACCGACGTGTCAAGCACTTTGCCCGTTTCGTCAACTACTGCGACCTTACAACCGGTACGATAACCGGGGTCCAAACCCAAAGTTACTTTACCCTTTACAGGGGGCTGCAACAACAGCGGACGAAGATTTACTTCAAACATTTTTATCGCCTGCTCGCCAGCCCTGTCGGTAAGAATTGCGCGGACTTCCCTTTGAATTGACGGCTCTATCAATCTGTCATATCCATCGGAAGCAGCTTCTTCTATTAATTTTGCGCATTCTTCTTCGTTTTTGTTCTTTATGTATTTAATGGTACAGACACGCTTTGCAATCGTATCGTCAAAATATATCTTTGCTTTAAGGCACTCTTCTTTTTCGCCCCTGTTGATTGCAAGAATGCGGTGATTCTTAATTTCAGGAATAAGCTCGCTGTAATCGGCGTACATAGCGTATGTGCCCTTATCGTCGTCTTTAACGAGTTTTACCTGCATTTCGCCGTGTTTTTCCAACAGACCGCGCAATTTTTTTCTGAGTTCGGCATTGTCCGAAATTATCTCTGCAATTATATCTTTCGCGCCCGAAATTGCGTCGTCTGCGGAATTTACACCCTTTTCATTGTCTATGTATTTTTCCGCTTCTTCGTAAGGATTGCAAGCCTGCGCCAGAATTAAATCCGCAAGCGGCTGTAACCCCTTTTCTATTGCGACGGAAGCGCGTGTTTTTTTCTTTTGTTTGAAAGGGCGGTAAATATCTTCGATTTCAGTCATTGTCTGCGCGGCGGCGATTGCGGCTTGTATTTCATCCGTCATCTTTTCCTGCTCGGTTATCGCCTTTGCAACTTCTTCTTTGCGCTTTTCAAGATTTTTAAGATATTCATATCTGTCGTTCAATGCGCGCAGAACCTGGTCGTCTATCGCGCCAGTCATTTCTTTGCGGTAACGCGCGATAAAAGGTATTGTATTGCCTTCTTCCAAAAGTTTCAGAATATTCTGAACGTGTTCGCCTTTTAAATTGAATTCTTCGGTAAGTTTTGCTGAAATGTCCATTTATCTTTTAATTCCCTTTAAATAGTTTTTTTGGTCGTTTGAAAGACGGAAACTTTCGCACGCCTTTTGAATTGCCTTATTGTGAGTTTTTTTATCCAAAGTGTTTTCAAGAAGAAAACTCTTAGCCTTATCGTAAATTTTTACAAGCGCTTCGGCTATCAGCCATGCCACAGCCATATGTACGTAATATAAACTTGTATCGCTTCGCTCCGAAAGAGCAAAAATCGTTTCCGCATATTTGTCTTCAACATAAAAATGAAGCAAAGTAGTCAATGCGAAACGCTGGTAAAATTCGCCGTTTTGCTCAGCATATTTTCTGATATACGGCATAAATTCTTCCCTGTGGGACTTTATACATTTTGGCGCGAAACAGTCGCAGGTAGCCCAGTTGTCTATAAGCGCAACGCATCTATCAATGTATAATATAAATTTTTCGTATTTAAGCATTGAAACCGCGGTAAGTTTAATGAACGTAACTTCGTAAAATTCATCGGGAAACGCAAGCAGTTCGTCTACATTGTCTTTATACTTTTTTGCTATTTTACGCATAACGGGTATGCGCACGCCCATAAGTTTAACATTGTCGTTTTTCAGAAGTTTTTTATGAAAGGCTTTATAGTTTTCGTCGGCGCAACTTTCAAGTTCGGTCAAAAGCTGTTGATAATGCATTAAACCACTCCTTTTCTGAAAAACGCGTATTGGCGGGACTTGTTGAAGGAAGTTTTATGTACGGAATTTCTATGTACCCGTAATTATCTTCAAAAATTTTAAAAGCCGTAGCGCCGTTTAATATTATATAACTTATATCGCAATTTTGCAAGAGAGTTTTCAAATCTGCTACTTTGAAATTTTTTATCGTACTGTCCTGCGAACCCGAAATTTCACACTCGGTAACAACATCCCAAAGAGCTATATTATGCGATAGCAGAAATTTCTTTTTGTCCTGAATACTCTGCGGCACGCTTTCGCCGAAAAAAGAACTGACCACACGCCAGAACCTGTTTTGCGGATTTCCGTAATAAAATTCAACCTTTCTGCTCTTGACAGACGGAAAACTGCCGAGTATCAAAAGTTTGCTGTCACTGTTGAACAGCGGTTCAAAACCGCATTTTACTTCACTCATAATTTTAAAGGTCCGTTGACGTTACCGACGATTGCCGAAGAAAAACCATTTTGGTCAAAATTGAATTCCACCGCTTCAAACACGTCGTTTAAAGTTACTGAGTTTATCTTTTTTACGCGTTCTTCAAAATCGTACACCCTGCCGCTATAAATAAGTTCCTTGCCGTACAAAAGCATTTGCGAGCTTGAACTTTCCTGAGAGAATATTGACGAAGACAACATCTGCTCTTTGCCGCGCAAAAACTCCCCTTCTGTTACGTCTTTCGACTTTATCGCGCGCACGCAGTCCATAATAGCTTCCGCGCTGGTCAGATAGTTTTCCGCGTTAACGCCTGCGTAAATAACCAAAGAACCCGCTTCAGTATAGGGCGAAACATAAGAATAAACGGTATATGCAAGCCCCAGCTCTTCCCTGACTTTTTGAAAAAGTCTGGACGACATACTGCCGCCGAACACCGAATTCATAATCTGTGTTGCATCAAAAAGCCTGTCGTACCTTTTTACAGAAGGAAACGCCAGCGCCAAATGAATTTGTTCTATATCTTTTTTACAGAATAGGGCTTGTCCGCATAATTTAACGTCCACGGTTTTATTGTCCGTAGGCGAAAAAGGCAGACTTGAAAAATACTTTTCAACAAGTTCTTCGGCGAGAGAAATATCGATGTTACCCGCCATTGAAATTACAATATTTTCGGACGTATAATGTTTATTCAAATAATCTTTTATATCCGCATCCGTAAAGCCCTGCACGTTACTGCGCGGACCGAGAATATTTCTGCCGTAACCGCTTTCGCCGTAGTATGCGCGCGCAAGCAAATCAAGACACAAATCGTCCGGAGTGTCGTCGTTCATATTTATTTCTTCGACTATTACACCTTTTTCGCGCGTTATCTCGTCCGCAGGGAAAGTACTGTTTAAAAACAGGTCGGAAAGAATTTCAAACGCTTCAGCCGCGTGGCTTGTGGTGGACTTGGCGTAATAACAGGTCACGTCCTTTGAAGTAAAAGCGTTAACCTGCGCACCTATGGCGTCCATATCGTCTGAAATTTTGAAAGCCGAACGCTTTTGGGTACCCTTGAACATCATATGCTCAATGAAATGGGAAATACCGTCTTCACTGTCGGTCTCGGCGCTTGCGCCGGTATGAACCAGTATGCCCATTGTTACCGACATAAGCCCCGGCATCTGCTTTACAATTAGTCTTATTCCGTTATTTAATTTTTTGTAATGAACCATTATACTCCTAAATTCTGAGATACCGTAACGGCGCAAAGACCGTTATCTCTTATGTAAGTTAATATATCCGGCAGAGCCGTAACTGTGCAATCGGTAGGATGCATCAATACAAACTCGCCTTTTTGCAGATTTTTAGTGGCGCGGTTATAGATTATAGCCGAGTCCTTGTCGCGCCAGTCTATAGTGTCCCTGCTCCACATTATAACCTTTAAACCAAGCGACTGGCAAGCGTTTAGCGTATTGTCATTAAAAGCTCCCGACGGCGGTGCAAATAAAGTTATTTCTTTTCCGCAAATCATATTGAGAAGTTTAACGCTTGGACGAATTTCTTCAAGATTGGCTTCCTTAGTCATTCTTGAATGGTCTTTATGGAAATATCCGTGACTGGCAAGCTCGTGTCCGCGTTTAAAAATTTCGCGTACGCAATCAACATTATCGTCCGCCCAGCTTCCGCCTATAAAAAACGTGCTTTTTGCACCGTATTCGTCCAATACGTCCAGAATTTCCAAAACGTTGTCCGTATGTTCGTATACGTTGAACATAAGGCTTACGCCTTCGCCGTTTTCTGCTCCGTAATAAAGATTTTCATTTTCGCCCGAAACAGCCACCGCTTTACCGCCGAAAAAGCCGATAAGCGACACTGATAAAACGATTGCGACAAGCAAGCAATTAGTAACTACGGTAATTAATTTGCCTTTCAATAGTTTACCCCTAAACATAAAATTCTATTTATATAATATTACGTTTAAAGGCAATTCTTGACTATTTGATTTTTATTAGGGTAACTCCGCTTTCACCTTCGCCGTACTTTCCCGAACGGAAACTTTCAACGTTTTTGTGCCGTACAAGGTGATTTGCTATCGCTTTTTTAAGTTTGCCCGTTCCTACGCCGTGAATAACTTTGATTTCTTCCAGATTATCCATAACCGCACGGTCTATAAAATTATCCACTTCATACAACGCTTCTTCAACGGTAAGTCCCAAAAGGTTAATTTCAAGCATCGGCTGCATTTGCGGAATGTGTTTTACAACTTTTACTTTTTCCGTCTTTTCTTGTTCGTCAATCAAAAGAAGGTCGTTAAATTTACAGTGCATTTTCATACTTCCGCACATAATTTCCGCTTCGCCGTTTTTCAAAGCTGTTACCTGTCCGCGGCTCTGCATAGGTTTTACAAACACCGCCGCCCCGATTTTTATTTCGCCCGATTTGACCTGTTTGTAAATACTTTGCGGCGTTTTACGCTCTTCTTCGTCGTATGAAATATTTTCTATTTTGTTTTTTAACGTACGCGCCTTTATAAGATCAGATTGGGAAATTTCTTCCTTTTTAAAAATGCCTTCTATCTCTTCAAGAATGCGTTCGGCGCGTTCTGTGCGCTCTGATATAATCCGTCTGCTTTCAACTCTTGCCGAACGCGAAATTTTTTCCTTTTCAGAATTTACTTCGTCAATGCGGCTGTTGAGCAGATTAACTTTCTGCTTCCACTCGCTTTCAAGCTGCTGCGCTTCCCGCAGTTTTTCTTCCGCCTGTAACCTGCTGTCTTCCGCACGGCGAAGAACGTTTTCAAAACTCCTTGCTCCTTCCGAAAGAAAGCCTGTTGCATCGTTCAGAATATTTTCAGGCAATCCCAATCTGCGCGATATTGCAAGCGCGTTGCTTGCGCCCGCCAGACCTATTTTAATTGAGTAGAGCGGCTTTAAAGTATCGGAATCAAATTCCATACTTGCGTTTTCGACCTTACTTAAAGTAAAAGCATACTCTTTGAGCGGGGTAAAATGGGTCGTTACAATCCCTTTGCAGCCCTTAGACAACAAATGCTTTACAACCGCTTTTGCAAGCGCCTGCCCTTCGTCAGGATTTGTTCCTCCGCCCAACTCGTCGATCAAAACAAGGCTGCCGCCGTTTGCACCGTTGCAGATATCTTTAATGTTTAAAATATGAGATGAAAAAGTTGAAAGACTTTCTTCAATACTTTGACTGTCGCCTATATCGCAGAATATGTTTTCAAAAACAGCGATACTGCTACCCAGTACGGCGGGGATAAAAAGCCCGCATGCCGCCATTAAACAAAAAAGTCCGCACATCTTCAACGTTACGGTTTTACCGCCGGTGTTTGCGCCGCTTAAAATGAGAAAATTGTAATCTGCGCCCAGCTCAACGGAAACGGGAACAATTTTTTTGGTGTCAATTAAAGGGTGCCTGCCCTTGATTATGTTTATATAACCCCTACCGTTCGTTTCAGGTTTTACGCAGTGCAATTTATAGCCGTATTCCGCTCGGGCGTAATCGGCGTCCATATCGTATAAAATTTCCATATCCGCGCGCAATGCGGCGGCAAGGCTTCCAAGCCTTTTAGAGAGCGAACGAAGCACCGCTTCGACTTCTTCGCGCTCATCTATCGTAAGGGCGATAAGTTCGTTATTGAGCTCCAAAATATATTCGGGTTCTATAAAAAACGTTGCGCCCGTCTGCGACCTGTCGTGAACAAAACCGCGTACTCTGCTCTTGTATTCAGCCTTAACGGGAATAACGTATCTGTCGTTTCTTATTGTTACGATAACGTCCTGCAAATAATTAGCGTCCTTGGTCAGATATTCC
>CAOMHR010000094.1 GCA_948482865.1 Christensenellaceae bacterium | reverse complement strand
GCTCTATCATGGGCGAATACATTGTATCCCGCGCGGGACTGGGGTATCTGATAGTTTACGGCGGTCAGGTGTTTAAGCTGGACCTTGTTATGACGGCTACCTTTATTCTCTGCGTGCTTGCCGGCGGTATGTACGGAATAATATCGATAATAGAAAAACACGTTACAAAGTAACTTTAAATTGCTTTGCAACTTAAAAAAAGACTTCCGCAAGGAAGTCTTTTAATTATTCTTTTAATCGTCTGTCAAACCCAGCAAATAGTCTGCGGATACGTTGAAATACTTTGCGAGCAAAACTATTGCTTCCGCATTTGGAGTATTAGTTTCATTTTCCCATCTTTGCACCGCTTTATAATTTATATTTAAAAGTATAGCAAGTTGCCTTTGGCTTAACTCTTTTTCGTTTCTTAAATACTTTAATCTTTCGGCAAAAGTTTTCATAAGTAAAATATATCAAAATCGGTTAATCGTCTGTCAAGCCCAGCAAATAATCTGCGGATACGTTGAAATATTTTGCAAGCAAAACTATTGCTTCCGCATTCGGTATACGCATCTCACTTTCCCATCTTTGTATTGCAGCATTACTTATTTTTAATTCATTAGCTAATTGCCTTTGACTTAACTCTTTTTCGTTTCTTAAATACTTTAATCTTTCGGCAAAAATTTTCATATAAAAAATATATCAAAAATCACTTTGAAACGCTTGACTGTTACCAGTCGGTAACATATAATAGAGATGTGTTGAGCGGAGTGTCAAGTTTCAATAAACAACTAATGCGCCTGTAATTCTGACAATACAACCTACGAAAACCGTTTCCGTTTATTGCAGGTAAACACTATACGCCCGCCCGCGGAAATTTTCCGCGGGCGGGCGTCATTTAAAACATTAAAGTTTCTCTCAGTTCGCCAAGGTACCAGGCGGGACCGTCAAGCGCAATCCTGTCAAACTTGGGCTTTAATTTTCCGGTTATTTTTAAAACGTAGCAATAGGGCAAAACGTTGAAGTAATAACGCGGGTCTTCTTCCACCAGCTTTTCAATCTGCTCCACTTCGGCAAGCAGTAAAAACTTTTTAAAACCGCAAATTCTTGCATAATATTTCAACTGGTTTTCAGTGCGTATATCTATTCTGTCGTTCAGGATAAAAACGTTTACCGCGCACATAGCATACGCGCAGACGATAAGCACGGCTACGGGGACAGGAAACACAGAAACGCCGGCTGCTAACGGCACTGCGCCGAACATAGAGAAAAACGGAATAAACAAAAATCTTGTAACCGAGCCTTTCGGCAACCCGTCTTTGCCGTCGCCCATAGAATACAAAACGCCCTTGGGAAAAGCCATTGCAACAAACGGAAAAATACAGATTACCATAAAATTTTCCCGCGTGGCAACCCCCAGTATAATAATGACGAGCGCAAGAGTTGCAAATGAAATTAACAGGCTGGCAAGTTTTATACCGCGCGATTTTTTGTTTGTGACGCTTTTCGCTTCGCTCTTACACTCAGACGTAACTTTCATGTAAGCGGATTCAAAACCCGAAAGCGCGGAAAGGGTGTAAAACACTTTTTTACTGCCGCTGAAAAGCACGGCAAAAAGCTGCTCTTCTATCTTAAAAGTAGCGGCGTCAAACCCGTCCTGACTTTCAGGACTTTCAAAATCTTTTATTTTCGTAAGTTTGAGTCCGCGCTTGCAGTCTTCTTCAATCGTTATAAATCCGCGCTCCGCCCAGTAAAGCATAAGCGGGTTAAAAATTTCACGCGGGTTGGCGTTGGCGCCGTAGTAATTAATGAGAATATCCAACGGTGACGCGCCGCGCGGCGGAAAATACTCTACGGGTTTTACAACCCTGCGCTTTTTTACCGCGCCGATTATAATGGGGACCAGCGTAAACAAAAATCCCGCCGCGATAATTAAGCCGACCAACACAATAATTACAACGCTCACAGCAACGCCCCCCTTTTGCCGTGTTCGCTTATATACCAGTCGGGAAGTCTGTCCGTTGCAAATTTGCGCTTTACCAGCCGCTTTATATTGAAAGCGTACAAATAAGGCAGCGCCTGATAATAGTCAACCCCGCTCAACTTTTCCTTGCCAGAAAACAGTAAAAATTTTCTGAAATTTACAAGGTCGGAATAGTCGGAAAGGTTGTTCTTTTCGCGGTGGTCTATAAACTGTATTAAAACGTAACTGCCCGCTACAAGGATTGCCAATGAAGCATAGGCAATGTACCACGGGTCGAATATGGAATTGAAGAAAACTATTGTCAACGCCGTTGCTGCGCCCATCCAACCCATACTCCATATTAATCTGAACCAAAAAGGAATTTCGCGCATAAACCTGAACACGAACATTCCGAGCATCATCATAAAGGGCGGTATTATACCGGTAAACGAACCCGTTATACACATATAAACCCCGCACAGGGCAAAGGGGGCAAACGAAAGAATCAGCGTTACGACTTTAAGCCTGTAATGCTTTGTTGAAAACACCCCTTCGTCTTCACGCACGGCGTACGCTTCGTTGATTGATTTTACTTTTGCTTTGGGTATAAGCGGCTTCAACAAATTCACCGTAACGGCAACGCTTTGCCGCGGGAACAAGGCATTAAATATATCACGTTCGCGCACGTAAGTTCCGCGGTCGAAAAAAACGGCTTTTTTACTGCTGTGAACGGGCGGCTTATCCAGACATACGAGATTTACTTTGTAACGGCTTATATGCTCTACCATTATATAACCCATTTGCGCCCAATGCACAATCAGCGCGCGGGTAAGTCTGCGCGGATAGGTTTTTCCTATAAATATACGCTGCACGTCCAAAGGCGAAAAACCGCGCGGAAGCGCGGTTATTTTCTCTCTCTTTACATATGCCCGTGTGCGCAAGCCGTAAACTATCGCAAGTATACATATTGTGAGTATGCAAGCGTAAACAGCTACGGCTACGATATGGTAGGGTATAGGTTTGTACATTTAATTAATATGCCCTTGCAAAAATTACGGTATGTTCCGCTTTTTTACCGCATACCGCGCACTTGCAACTTGTTTCGCCTTCGGCAAAAACTCTCGCGGTTGCCGCGGTTTCCGTCTTTATCTTGTCTTCGCACCCGCGTAAGCCGCACCAGCCCGCTTTTACGAAGTTGCCGCCTTCCACGCCCTGCAAAATTCCGTTCAGGTCGTCGGCGTAAACTATGCGTCCGTCGCGGCGTTTGCGCGCGCTTTCAAGCATATCTTTCTGCAATGCGGAAAGCAGGTTTGTTACCGTGTCCGCGATACCGTCAAGGGCGTGCTCGCTCTTTTCAAGGCTGTCGCGGCGGAAAATCATAGCTTTGCCGTTTTCAATGTCGCGGGGACCGAGTTCTATCCTTAAAGGCACGCCCTTCATCTCCCACTCGTTGAACTTCCATCCGGGGCTGTTGTCGCCGTCGTCAAGGGTCACCCTTACGCCCGCGCTTTCAAGTTTTTGTTTAAGGTCTGCGCAGGCTTCAAGCACGCCGCCCTTTTTTGCGGCTATGGGAATTATGACAACCTGCACGGGCGCGACGACGGGCGGCAACACGAGTCCGCGGCTGTCGCCGTGCGCCATTATCAGCGCGCCGATAAGCCTTGTGGAAACGCCCCAGCTTGAAGTGTAAACGTACTTCTGAACGCCGTCCCTGTCAAGGTATTTTATATCGAACGCCTTTGCAAAATTCTGTCCTAAATAATGGGTTGTTCCCGCCTGCAAACTTTTGCCGTCCTTCATCATTGCTTCCATCCCGAAAGTTGCGACCGCGCCGGCGAACTTTTCCTTTTCGGTCTTTCTGCCGCATATAACGGGAATGGCAAGGCAGTTTTCGGCAAACTCTTTATAAACGCCCAGCATCTTCATAGTTTCGTCCAGAGCTTCTTCTTCTGATGAGTGCGCGGTATGACCTTCCTGCCATAAAAATTCAGAAGTTCTTAAAAAGGGGCGGGTCGTCTTTTCCCAGCGCATAACGTTTGCCCACTGGTTTATAAGCACGGGCAAATCGCGGTAAGACTGAATCCATTTTGAATACATACTTCCGAAAATCGTTTCAGACGTGGGGCGTATCGCCAAAGGTTCGGCAAGTTCTTCGCCGCCCGCGTGGGTCACAACCGCGACTTCGGGGGCAAAACCTTCAACGTGTTCCGCTTCCTTTGTGAAAAAACTCATAGGTATGAGCAAAGGGAAATAAGCGTTCTGATGCCCCGTGGCTTTAAATCTTTTATCCAGCTGAGACTGGATATTTTCCCATATGGCGTAACCGTAAGGACGGATTACCATAGTGCCCTTTACGGGTCCGTAATCCACAAGTCCCGTCTTTACCACAACGTCGGTATACCAACGCGGAAAGTCGGCTTCTATATCCGCAATCTGTTCAACAAAATTTTCCTTTGCCATTATATTTACTCCAAAAATATGATTGAACAAAATTATACCATAACCGCGTTTAAAAATAAAACGATTTAAGTGGTATTTATCAAAAATTACCTGTCCGCAAAGGGTAAAAATTTTGGCGGAAACGGGGCGAAATACTTGAATAAATAAGTTATAAGTTGTATAATCGTATTATGCAATGCGCATCTTATAAACATCTGAAAAGCGGAACGGACGTACGCGGAATAGCCGTAGGCGACAATTCGCCCGTCACTTTAACGGACGAAGCGGTAATTGCCATAAGCCGCGCGTATGCGACCTGGCTTAAACAAAAGTGCAAAAAACCGCGCCTTAAAATTGCCGTAGGCAACGACAGCAGAATTTCGGCGGAACGTATTGTGCGCTGCGTTAAAGAAGGGCTTACAAAAAGCGGCTGCGACGTGGTTTACACGGGTCTGTCGTCCACCCCTTCTATGTTCATACTTTTAAAAAAATCGGATTTCGGCTGCGACGGTTCGGTTATGATTACCGCGTCACACCTGCCTTACGACAGAAACGGGCTTAAATTTTTTACCCCCGACGGTGGTCTTGACGGAAAAGACGTAGACGAAATTTTAACTATTGCGGAAAGCGGAATTTTCGACTGCGGCGCGGGCGTTTGCGAAGACAGGTCTTTTATGGACGGATATTCGCAAATTCTCGTAAATCTTGTCCGCACACAGACGGGTAAGGACAAGCCGCTTGCGGGCAAAAAAATTATAGTAGACGCCGGAAACGGCGCGGGCGGATTTTTTGCGGAAAAAGTTTTAAAACCGCTGGGCGCGGACACCGAAGGAAGCCAGTTTTTAAATCCGGACGGAACTTTCCCCAACCACGCCCCCAACCCCGAAGACAAACAGGCGATTAAAAGCCTTTCCGACGCGGTAATAAAGCACGGCGCGGACCTTGGAATTATCTTCGATACCGACGTGGACCGCGCGGGCGCGGTTGACTGCGACGGAAGCGAAATTAACCGTAACCGCCTTATTGCATTGCTTGCCGCAATGCTGCTGCGAGATAAAAAGGGCGTAATCGTCACCGACTCGGTTACGAGCGACGGGCTTACGCAATTCATACAAAACCTTGGCGGAAAACACCTGCGTTACAAGCGCGGATACAAAAACGTCATAGACAAGTGCAACGAAATAAACGCAGGCGGCGGATACTCCCCCCTTGCGATTGAAACTTCGGGACACGCCGCGTTCCTTGAAAACTATATGCTTGACGACGGCGCGTACGTAGTTGCAAAATTGCTTATATCCCTTTCGAACGCAAAGGACGGCGAAAAACTGACAAGCCTTATCGCCGACCTGCCCGAAGCGGTCGAGAGCGACGAGATACGGCTGACGTTCAGCGAAAAATCAACCGATTTCAAAACAGAAGGCGCAAAAATCATAGAAGACTTAAAGACCGCCGCGGCGGCTTCCGATAAAATGCGCCTTGCCCCCGAAAACCACGAAGGCGCGAGAATTAACTTTGCAAAGGACGCGGGCGACGGCTGGCTGCTTTTAAGGCAGAGCGTCCACGACCCCGTAATTCCTATAAACTTTGAAAGCAATACCCGCGGCGGAAACAAGCTGATGGCTGAAAAACTTTTGGCTCTGTTGCAGGGGTACGAATTTTTAAACACCGAAAATTTAAAAAAATTTACATATTAGGAGAAAACTATGTCTGTTGCCAAAAAGAGTGTTGACACCGTAAGAATTCTGTCGTCGGAAGCAATTCAGCGCGCAAAATCCGGTCACCCCGGTATCTGTATAGGCGCCGCGCCCATAGGATACGAGTTGTTTGCCGATTTTCTGAATTTCAGTTATAAAAATCCCAAATGGGACAACCGTGACAGGTTTATTCTTTCGGCGGGACACGGCTCTATGTTGCTGTACTCCCTTTTGCACCTGTTCGGCTACAATATCTCGCGCGAAGATATAATGAATTTCAGGCAGTTCGGTTCAATCACGCCCGGTCACCCCGAATACGGCAAGACCGAAG
>CAOMHR010000093.1 GCA_948482865.1 Christensenellaceae bacterium | reverse complement strand
ACGCAATGCAGGCGGAGCAACGCGCGAGATACGACGCGGAGCAGAGAATAGAGCTGGCGGCGTTCAGGGCGGAGAGCCATGTAGACCGCGATTCGCGTCACAGCGTGGATTTAGCGGCAATGCGCGAACACTTCAACGGCGGTATAAGCAACTATCCGCAGCAACAGGGAAACCCCATAGACGCACTTGGCGCGATAGTGGCTGCGGCGTTGAAGACGATAGGTAGCAGCAATACGGTAACGCCGGTAGTGCAACCAACTGTAGCGGAGCTGCCGCAGCAGACGGGACAGAGCGCGACGGTGACGGCGAAATACCCGCCCGACGCGGTGGTGACGACAACGACGACTGTTGATACAACCAAGAACAACGGTACAATCCGCCGAGACGAGAACTTCGATATCGACGGCTTCTACGACCCCCTTGACTGATTAACTGTAATAAAACAAATGAGCCGCCGTGTACAAACGTACACGGCGGCTTTCCTTTTGAAATAAATGTCGGTTTAAATGTTGATTTTTGAAAGGGTATCTGTTATAATATTGTGGATAAATTGTAATTTAATAATAAAGGAGTTTTTATGTCGCCTAAATACAAAAGGGTACTTATAAAACTTTCGGGCGAAGCTCTTGCGGGACCGCAGGGGCACGGCTTGGACGAAAGCGTAATTTCCGGTGTGGTGGAACAGATTAAAAGAGTTCACGATATGGGCGTGGAAATAGCCCTTGTCATAGGCGGCGGCAACTTCTGGCGCGGAAGGCAGGGCAAACAGATGGACAGGGCTACCGCAGACCATATGGGTATGCTTGCAACGGTTATGAACTCGCTTGCAATGATGGACGCGCTCGAACAGCGCGGAATGCCCACACGCGTCCAGACCGCTTTAATAATGACTTCGGTTGCAGAGCCGTACATTCTCAGAAAGGCGTTGCACCACTTTGAAAAGGGCAGGATAGTAATTATGGCTTGCGGAACGGGCAACCCTTATTGTTCTACCGATACCGCCGCGGCGCAGCGTGCCTGCGAAATTCAGGCTAACGTGCTGCTTATGGCAAAAAATATAGACGGCATTTACGATTGCGACCCGCATACCAACAAAGCCGCAAAAAAATACGACCATATAAATTATATAGACGTAATTAAAAACGGAATAAAAGCTATGGACTACACCGCGGCGACAATGTGTATGGAAAACGACATCCCCGTGCTTGCCTTCGGGCTGGATGAAAAGGATTGTCTGATAAAAGCGGTCTGCGGTGAAAAAATAGGCACGATAATAGACAATAAAAAAATATAATAAGGGGAATAAAATGAATAAACGAAAAGTTCTTACGATAATTCAGATTATTGCGTTGGTTTTAGCTACCGTTGGCGCCGTGTCTCTGTTTGTTAACTCGATACATTTCTTTGTTTACGAGATGGAAAATCAGTATTTCTATAAGAATTTTCAAATACCCCAAGGGATAATTGTACTTTTTGCCGCAATCGCTTCGTTTGCCGGAATAGGCGCCTGTACGGCGGGTCTGTTCGTTGAAGAGAAGCGCAGTAAAAAGAAGTGTTTTATATTAAGCGTAACAGCTCTCGCCGCTTTGGCGGTATTATTCGTTGCATTCGATTGCGTCTGGTGGATAGGTGATAACGTTGGTGACGGCTTGCCTTATAATCCAAGTACTTTGCGTTTTGCCGTATATTCAAGTATGCTATCGTTGTACGTACAGCAATTGGTGTTCAACGCGTTATTCACCGCGCCGTTGATAGTAAATTACATAATAGATTTAAAGAGCGCGAAGAAAGCTCAGCAAATACAATCCGCGGAAGTTACCGCGCAGACAGAAAAGGAGAATTACTGATTATGATAGAGAACGAGCAGGCGGAAGAGATACTTTTAATTCTTGACGACAAACTTTCAAAGACTGTAAGCGTATTGAAGGAAGATTTTTCTTCGGTGCGCGCGGGCAGGGCAAATCCGCATATTCTGGATAAAGTAATGGTTGACTACTACGGCGCAATGACCCCCGTTTCGCAGACGGCGGCAATTTCCGTGCAGGAAGGCAGATGTCTTGTTATTTCCCCCTGGGACGTATCGGTTTTAAAGGGTATTGAAAAGGCTATCCAGCTTTCGAACATAGGCATAACCCCCACCAACGACGGCAAGGTTATCCGCCTTGTGTTCCCCGACCTTACCGAAGAGAGAAGAAGGGAACTTACCAAGCAGATAAAAAAGACGGGCGAAGATTCAAAGGTTGCCGCGCGCAACTGCCGCCGCGACGCTATGGACGGTTTGAAAAAACTTAAAAACGACAAAGTTTTGTCCGAAGACGAAACCGCAGCCGTGGAAAAAGAAGTTGAAAAGGCTGTGTCCGAAGCAATAGCGCAGATAGACAGCGCGGTTGCGGCGAAAGAAAAGGAGATAATGACCGTATAACGGGATTATGGATATCGACAAATTACCCTTGCACGTAGGCGTCATTATGGACGGCAATGGCAGGTGGGCAAAGAAACGGCTTCTGCCCAGAAAGTTGGGGCACAAGTCGGGCATGGAGAGAATGATAGGGCTTTCGGAACACGCTAAAAAGTCGGGCGTAAAATACCTGACCGTATATGTGATGTCAACCGAAAATCTCGTCCGCCGCCCCGAAGACGAAATCGAAGGGCTGTTCGGACTTATAAGAAAGTATTTTACCGCGCAGGCGGAAAAGCTGTACGCGCGCGGTTCGGGCATAAAGATAATAGGCGATATTTCCGCCCTGCCCGAAGATGTCGTGAAAATTTTAACCGACGCGGAAAACGCGTCGCCCGCAAACCCCGTTTTTACCCTTGTGTTTGCAATCAACTACGGCGGCAGGCGCGAAATTATAAGCGCGGTGAACAGAGCTGTGGAAAGGGGCGAAAAGGTTACCGAAGAAAATTTTGCCCGACTTTTATATACAGCGGAAATTCCCGACCCAGACCTTATCATAAGAACGGGCGGCGAGTCGCGGCTTTCAAACTTTTTAACTTATCAGTCGGCATATGCCGAACTGTATTTTACAGACGTTCTGTTTCCGGATTTTTCGGACGCGGAATTCGACAGGGCTATTGCGGCGTATGCGGCAAGGGACAGAAGGTTCGGCAGGGCGTAACATAAAGGAGAATTATGCGCAAGAGAGTAATGACAAGCGTAATATACGTGTTGGTGTGGATAGTGCTGTGCGCTTTGAAGTGGCTTGTCCCCGTCTGGGGCGGGCTTGGGTTTGACGCACTGTTTTGCGCCATTTCGGTGATAGGCAGCCTGGAGTTGCTGCGCGCCGTAAAGGGCGTAAGCTATTCGCAGAAAGTTTTAACGGTCGCGTTCTGCGCGGTGGCGGTGCCGCTGTACGTTGCAACGCAGATGAGTATGGGGGGCGGGTTCATTGCCCTTGGGATATGCTTTGTCGTTTACGCAATGGCGCTTGCGGCGTTCAACGTATTCAATTACGGCGCCTGCACCTTAAAGGGTACGGCAGTCAGCATTCTGACTATGATTTACTGCGGCGTGTTGAGCTGCGTGCTTTCCGCGGTCAACCACGTTGAAAACAATTCCACCGCGGCGGTTATAACTCTGTTTCTGACCACCGTGTTCACCGACAGCGGCGCGTTCATCTTCGGTTCGCTTTTCGGGAAATACGCGCCCCGCAAACTCGCGCCCCGCGTCAGCCCTAAAAAGACGCTTATAGGCGGTCTGGGCGGAATAATCGGCGGTATGCTGGGCGGAATGGCGGCTTACGGTCTCAGTGTGGGGCTTGACGCGTTGAACGGCGCAATAGACTCCGACGTGATAGGCACGGCAATAAGTTTTTCAACGGGTATTCCCGCAATCGTCGTATTTATGCTGGCGGGACTTGTGGTTTCTCTGTTCGCGCAGATGGGCGATTTGTTTGAAAGCGCGGTAAAACGCGAGTGCGACGTAAAGGATACGGGTAATATTCTGCCCGGTCACGGCGGCGTTCTGGACAGATTTGACAGTATGCTTTTCTGCGGGATTATAGTTCTGCTGGCGTTCTGGGTTGTAATAATTTAAAAAAACCGAAAGCTCCGCAAGGAGCTTTTGTCATTAAATAAAAATTTTCGGGTATAATAATATATGAAAAAAGTTGCTTTGATAGGAAGCTGCGGCAGCATAGGTCTGCAGGTCCTTGAAATTGTAAGACGTCATCCTGAGGAGTTTGAAATCGTCGGGCTTGCAACCCGCTCGGAAAATCTGATTTTCGAAAGCCAGATTGCCGAGTTCAGACCCAAACTTGCCGCTGCGTTCGTGACCGACAGGTACAGGGCGATGGAAGTTGCGGCTCTCTCGGGCGCGGATATAGTTTTCAACGCAGCCAGCGGGTTCGAAGGGCTGGAATATTCGCTTACGGCGGTAAAGGCGGGAAAAACGCTTGCGCTTGCGAATAAGGAAAGCATTGTGTGCGGCGGCGAAATTCTTTTACCGCTTGCAAGAAAGCGCGGCGTGCAGATAATCCCCGTGGACAGCGAACATTCGGCGATATGGCAGTGTCTCGATTTCGGGCAGAAACCGGTAAGGCGGCTTATAATAACCGCAAGCGGCGGACCTTTCAGGGGTTGCACCCGCGATAAACTGGACAGGGTCACGCCCGAAGACGCACTCAGACACCCCACCTGGAATATGGGCAAAAAAATAACCGTCGACAGTGCGACCTTAATGAACAAGGGATTCGAGATTATCGAAGCTCACGGTCTGTTCGGCGTGCCTTACGAAAATATCGACGCGGTCATACAGCCGCAGAGCGTAGTGCATTCGCTGGTGGAGTATACCGACGGTTCGACTGTGGCGCAGCTCAGTTTCCCCACAATGCAGGTGCCTATACAGCTTGCGCTCAGCTATCCTTCGCGCCTTGACCTTGCGGTTACGCCGCTGGATTATACAAAGCCTTTTTCTCTTGAATTTCAACCCCTTGTGAAGGAAGACTATCCCTGTTATGCTCTGGCGGTGGAGTGCGGTCAGGCGGGCGGCATTTTGCCCTGCGCGCTTAACGCCGCGGACGAAGTTGCGGTTTCAGCCTTTCTGGAAGGCAGAATTGCGTTTACCGATATTTTCAGGGTAACGGAAGGGGTTGTAAGCAAAACGCGGCAGACGGGCGT
Source organism: Christensenellaceae bacterium (assembly GCA_948482865.1). Classification (GTDB taxonomy): domain Bacteria; phylum Bacillota; class Clostridia; order Christensenellales; family Borkfalkiaceae; genus Coproplasma. The sequence goes on along the minus strand of CAOMHR010000093.1, from coordinate 1,303 downwards.
AAGAAGTTTTTCACAGCTTGAAGAAGCTGACGTGATAGCGCGCACGCTTGCCAAAAAAATAATAGACGGGTTATAATGATTTTTCTTTCGGTGTCATCGGTAATGAATACGGTTCTTGCGGTTTTACTTGCAATTTTGATATTGCTGGTTATGATTACCGTTCACGAATTCGGTCATTACGTCGCCGGAAAAATACTTAAATTCAAAATTAACGAATTCGCCATCGGCTTCGGGCCCAAACTCTTCAGACGCACTTCAAAAAAGACGGGTGAAGCGTTTTCGGTAAGACTGTTCCCGCTTGGCGGATTTTGCGCTTTCGACGGCGAAGACGCCGAAGGGCTTAACCCCGGCAGTTTCAACAACAAAGCTCCCTGGAAGAGAATAATAGTTTTAATTTCGGGACCGTTGATGAATTATCTTCTGGCGATGCTGCTGATAATAATTTCCTTTTTCGCGTTCGGGCAAATGCTTTTCAAGGTCGGTTCAATCGTTCCGGAAATGAACGAAAGTTACGCGGAATACAGCCTTAAAGAAGGGGATATGATCTGCAACGTGGAAGGCAGGGGTATCTATCTTACCGCCGACCTAATGACCGCGCTCAACGGTAAGGCGGAAGGGGATCTGGTGGAAATGGTAATTCTGCGCGACGGCAACCGTGAAGAAGTGGAAATTATGCTGCGCGGCGACTGCAATTTTAAAAACTCGGAAGAGATTAGCAAGATGTGGGGCGCGCTGGGCATAGGCACTTACGAAGGCGGCGACGGGAACAACTACTGGGACGTCGGCGTGGCGACGCACCGCTTCGGCTTTTTTGAAACTATAGGAAGGTCGTTTATGTACTCGTTCAGGATTGCGGGTACGATATTCAAAATATTGGGCGAACTTCTGACGGGGCGGTTAGGGCTTTCCGCAATGGGCGGACCGGTTACCACTATTAAACTCACGTCTCAAATCGCTTCGCAAAGCGTGCAGAGCTTTTTCGAAATTGCGTCCTATATAGGCGTAAACCTTGCGGTTTTCAACCTTTTGCCGATACCCGCGCTGGACGGCAGCAAGGTGGTGTTCTGCCTGATTGAAGCTATTTTCCGAAAACCCGTGCCGCGGAAGATTGAAGCGGTAATTCACGCCGTGGGGTTTGTGCTTATTCTCGGTTTCGCCGTTATTGCGGATATTTTACAGTTTGTATAAAAACAGCCGCCGCGCTTTACCGTAGTTCCCATAGGGAATTTATTAAAACGCAAATAAAAAGATTTAGGCATAGCGTTAAGCTGTGCCTTTTCTGTACTTTTTTTCGTGGACGAAT
>CAOMHR010000092.1 GCA_948482865.1 Christensenellaceae bacterium | reverse complement strand
TGCTGTTCGGGCGACATACTGTACGTACCCGTCGCCTCGTCGTAGATAAGGAAGTCGTCGCATTTGAGTTTGAACATTGAAAATTTCCTCCATACCACTTAAAATTTAAGTAATTTATATATCAGCGGCAACGCCGCGGATTACCGAAGTCAGTTGTATAAATCGTCGTCTTTTTTCAGAATTTTAAGGCTCTCTTCGTCCACTTCGATCGGCTCGTCGCCGAAAGTGTCGCGCCTTGCCTTTTCCTTCTTTTCCGCGTCAAGCCGTTTTAAAAAGGTTTTCTGGTCTTCAAACATTCCGTCCAGCCTGCGCATTACCAGTATCACCACAAGGCAGACCGCAAACGAAACCAGATCGCCGAAATGCGATAAGAGAGCTGAAACAAAACTAAGCCCGCAACACGCCGCGACAGCCGCCCTGCCCAGAACCACGGCTATCCAGCCTGCGGTCACAAACAACAGCGTAAAGTACCATTTGCCGCGTATTTTTTCCTTGCCCATAAACTTTGTCATAAGCAACAACAGAGCTATAAAGGCATTCCCTGCTATATAAATAGCAAACATATAGGGCGAAAACCCGGGGTCTTTGATATTCAGCAAACAGAACAGCAACCCGTCGCCGAGAGCGTAAAACACTGCCGGCCAGCCCCATCTCATCATGACGATAAGGGTGATTGCCAGCATGGGCGAAAATATAAAATCGCCGCGGAAAGCCTTAAAAGCGAAGTGTAATATCACTTCGAACACGGTCAGTATCACCGCAAACAGAAACAAATCAGTAAGGCGGTATTGCCGTAATGAGATTAATCTTGAACCGTTTTTACGCATATTTTAGACTTTCGGACAGTTTTTATTATATATAATGTTACAATTTTACATTTAGCTAACACATTATAACATAGCCAAAACCAAAAATCAATAGTTTTTTTATTGTTTCATAAAAAAAATTGTGCTATAATGACCGTACTTTAAGGAGACGTTGTAAAAATGATTTATGTCACCCCGTCGGACGATTTGCAAAAGATTTTCGACAGTCTGAAAGGCGGCGAAACGCTGCGTTTACAAAATGGCGTATACAGGCAAAAAACCGTGCTTGCCGCGGACGGAATCACCCTGACGGGCGAAGGTTGTGGGCAGACCGTGATAACTTTTGACGACTACGCCCGCAAAATACACGCGGACGGGCAGGAATACAACACTTTCCGCACGTACACCCTGTGCGTCACAGGCAACGGCGTAAAACTTGAAAACCTGACCGTGCAAAACTCCAACACCAGACCCGAAGAAGTCGGGCAATGCGTTGCGCTTTCCGTACACGGCAAAAATTTCAGAGCGAACGGCTGCGAATTTGTTTCCACGCAGGACACGGTATTCCTTTCCCCCTTCCCCGACGATTTAGTTGTCCGCTACCGCGGATTTATTCCGCAAAGCCAGCTATACGCGGAAGGCGCGAACGTCAGCCTTTTTGAAAACTGCAAAATAAGCGGCAACGTAGACTTCATTTTCGGCTGCGGGGAAGGTTATTTCCGCAATTGCGAAATAATATCGCTTGCCGACAGCCGCGGTTACGGTTTCGTCGCCGCGCCCGCCCACCCGCTTGCGCAGGAAAACGGTTTTACTTTTTTAAACTGCGATTTTATAAACGGCGGCGCAAAGGACGGCACCTGTTACCTTGCAAGACCCTGGCGCGACTTCGGCAAGTGCGCGTTTATAAACTGCACGCTGGGCACCCATATCAGGGGCGAACTGTTCGACAAGTGGAACGACACCGCGCGAGACAAAACCGCAAGATTTTTATATGCGGGGCTTAAAAGCGCGCAAACGCTTTCGCCCGTGCGCTGGTCTTATCAATTGACCGAAGAGCAGGCTGAATCGATTATAAATAACTGCAACAAGAAATTCCTATCTTTTTAAGGCGTAATTTGCAAAACCTGCGCGAAACGCTTACTTTTTAAACTAAGGACGGCGCGCGGCGCTTTACGCGCCCTGTGTCACAACGGTTGAAAATATAAATTAACTATGTTATAATAAAACAAATTTACACGGAGAAAAAATTATGAATACACTCAACGAATTGTCAGCCCGCTTTTTCGGCTTGATTGAAGCGGACGGCGGACGGCTCAGCGACAAGACCGCCAACGAATTTTTCTGTTTCAGAAAAGAGCTTGAAAAATTTTTAAGCAGCGGCAAAAAGGAAGACGCGTTTACCGTGTACTTTTGTTACAGCGAAATTTTCAGACCGTTCGGCAAAGGCTACGACAACACGCAAAAACTTCTTGAAACCCTTTCGGACCACGAATACCATTCGGGCGAATTGCTTACAAAACACCGCGACCACTATTCTCACTCGGTTTACGTCTTTTCGCTGGGGCTTGCGATTTACGCAAACGACGGCGCGTTCCGCAAAACCTTTTCGGACTTTTACGGCACGGACGGCGGCAAAAAGGGCGCGGTGGAATTTTTGCGCCTTTGGGGCCTTGTTGCCCTGTTTCACGACGTCGGCTACCCCTTCCAGCTAGCGCACGAACAGATTAAAAGCTACGCCGGCGAACTCTGGAAAAGCATAGACGAAAAACTGCGCCCTTTCGTGACCTTCGGCAATATGGACGAACTTGTGTCGTTAAGTCCCGAAGTTTCCGAAAATATAAGCAAAAGTTTAAACACCCGAAAATCTTTCGGCAATATCAACGAACTTCTCGCATACGGACTGAACCTGCGCGACGGGTATGACGAGAACGGCGTAAGCGGCATTTTACTTAAACGCGTGACCGACCGTCCCAAATTTATGGACCACGGATATTTCAGCGCGGTCATACTTGCAAAGCAATTATTTTTGTCGCAAAATTTTAAATTCGGCGCAGAAGTGCTTGACGCGCTTACGGCGATACTCTTGCACAACAGCCTGAACAAGTTCAAAGAAATAGCGGGACAGCATCCCATAACCGTTTCCGAACACCCCCTTGCCTATCTTCTGATACTTTGCGACGAATTGCAGAACTGGGACAGGCAGGCATACGGTAAAGTCAGCAAGCGCGACCCGATTGCCTGGGACGTTGCGCTGAATATACGCGACAACGAACTGCAAGCGGAATATATCTTCGACTCGCCCACCATTGTAGACGAAAAGGGCGACGTACGCATAAACCGCAGCTTTGCGGAAATACAGCAGGGCGATTTTGTAGCTAAGATACAGACGTACGTAAAGTCTGGATTGAAACTCACCGCGACCGTTAAACAGAAAACCAAGAACAAAAAGACCAGCATATACGCTTCCGACAATAATTTCATAAACCTGTGCGACTTTGCAAAAGCAATTCACTCAAGCTATCTCGATTTCTGCAAAGACCTTGACTCTGAATATCTCAACGCAAGTTTTGACAAGCTGCCCCTTGAATATAAAGTTTCCAACATAGAGCAGGCAAAATCTTACGCGCACAAACTGGAACTAATAAACTGTTTTTACAGCAGCAATGACTTGGATTATCCCGTGATAACCGACTTTAAAACAGCCGACTTCGGACGTCCCGGCACGGACAATCTGAGTTTTTTGTGCAGGCTGGAACACGTGCGTTGGGTGCGCGAAAAACTCGACTTCGGCTGGAAATACGGCACGGACTATACGAATGCCGAAGAGCGCAATAAAAAGAAAATCCACAAGGACATAGTGCCATACGATTTACTTCCCGAAGACGAACAGCGCAAAGACGAAATTATGATAAACAACATAATTCCGCTGCTTAAAAAGTTCGGCAACAACATACGCATTTACAAGTACCGCGACGGAAGAAAACCCGACCTTGAAATAGGCGGAATGGGACACAGGTTTTTTAAGGATAAAAAAGAAGTACTAAAAGACCTTGTTAAAAAACAGCTTTTAAAATACAGCGAAAAATATAACGTGACCGTGCGCACGTGCTACGCCTACGGCGCGGACCAGCTTATAGCCGAGTGCGCAAACGAGCTTGGACTAACCACAAAAGCTACCCTTCCCACCGACCTTGAAAGCTACATAAAAATTATCCGCAAGGACTGCGAAGAGAACGGTTACCGTTTTTCGGAAGAAGACGAACTGAATATGCGCCACCTTATTGCCCAGACCGTAGTATGCAAAACCGTGCGCGACCCCGAGCATTTTTATCTTGCGGCAAGCAGACATATCATTGAAAAATGCAACGTGCTTATCGCAATCTGGGACGGCAAACAGATTCCGCTTGAAGACGAAAACAAAAAACCCATAAACCGCGGCGGCACGTACCACAATCTTGTAACGGCGAAAAAGCGGCTGAAACCAAACGACATAATAGAAATAGAATGCAACCGCTTTTAAATAAAAAAGGCGCGGAGTGAAAACCACTCCGCGCCTTTTATTGTTGAATTATTCAATTGCCCGCAAGATATCTGATAACTTCGCCCGCGATAATCAGCCCCGCGACAGACGGAACAAACGAACAGCTTGCGGGTACCGCGCGACGCGCGCCGTCGCAGAATACGCGGACGGGTTCTTCCTTGGAATACACCACTTTGACGCCGGATATATTGCGCCTTTTCAGCTCGCGCCGCATAACTTTCGCCAAAGGGCATACGGAAGTATCGGCAATGTCGGCGACTTCGAACGCGGCGGGATTCAGCTTGTTTCCCGTACCCATACAGCTTATTACGGGAACGTTTGCCGCCTTTGATTTTTCTATAATTGCAATTTTACCCGACACCGTGTCTATTGCGTCCACAACGTAATCATAGTCGGAAAAATTGATTTTGTCCGCGGTGTCGGGCAAAAAAAACATTCTGTGCGGCGTAACCTTGCAGTCGGGATTTATTTCGGCAATTCTTTCCGCCGCAGCCGTCACCTTGTATTTGCCAAGCGTTTTGCGGGTGGCGAATATCTGGCGGTTGATATTTGTAAGGCACACCTTGTCGTTATCGATTACGTCAATCGCGCCCACGCCCGAGCGGACTAAACCTTCGATAGTAAAACCGCCTACTCCGCCCGCGCCGAACACCGCCACGCGTGAATTTTTCAGCTTTTGCAAACCTTCGGCGCCTATTAAAATTCCCGTCCTTGAAAACGCATCCAACATAATACTTTCCCTTTCGCGCGCATATATCCGCGTGCCTTACCAATATACCACCCTTAAAACCCCTTGTCAACAAACGGCGAAAAAAAAAGCGGACATGTGTCCGCTTTTTTTATTATCTGTTGTCTATTTTTTCGGGATACATATCGTGGTGAGAAAGCCTGTCCCAGGCTACCTGTTCCCATTTGGTCCCTTTCTTGCCGTAGTTGCAATAGGGGTCAATAGAAATTCCGCCGCGGGGCAGAAACTTACCCCATACTTCGATATATGCGGGGTCCATCAGGTCGATAAGGTCGTTCATAATTATGTTCACGCAGTCTTCGTGGAAATCACCGCGGTTTCTGAACCCGAAAAGATACAGCTTTAAAGACTTGCTTTCAACCATCTTTTCACGCGGTACGTACGAAATATAGACCGTGGCAAAATCGGGCTGACCCGTAATGGGGCAAAGGCTTGTGAATTCGGGGCAGTTGAACTTTACGAAGTAGTCCCTTCCGGGGTGCTTGTTCGTAAAGGTTTCCAAAACGGACGGGTCGTATGTCTGCGGATATTGAGTGTTGTTGTTCCCGAGCAGGGTAATGCCTTCGTTCTGTTTTTCTCTTGACATATTATTCTCCTTTTATTGCGGGGTCTTCTATTCCGTTGGCTTTAAACGCGGCGGCGCGGTCGCGGCAGGTGGCGCATACGCCGCAAGGTTTTCCACCGCCCGAATAGCAGCTCCAGGTATATTTGTAAGGAACGCCGAGTTCAAGCCCCTTTTTTACAACCTGAGATTTGTTTAAATTTACAAAGGGCGCAAGAATTTTAAGCTGCCCGCCGCTGCCCGTATAAATAGCTTCGCCCATAGCGGAATTGAACTTTTCGCTGCAATCGGGATAGGCGTTGCCCGCCGCGTCGTCGCTGTGCGCGCCGTAATATATCACCTCGCACCCGTGCGACAGCGCCACGCTTGCCGCCGCCGAAAGAAACAGCCCGTTCCTGAAAGGGACGTAGGTTGAAACGGGTTTGCCGCCCGTTTCGGAAAGCTGTTCGGCATAGCTTTGCAGGGGTATGTCTTTTTGCGACTCCGCAAGAAGCGAACAGTCAGAGCCTTCGAATATGACCGAAAGGTCAAGCCGCTTTAAAACAACGCCGTAAAAATCGGCAACCTTTTGCGCTGCGTCGAGTTCTTTACTGTGGGTCTGACCGTAGTAAACGGACAGGGCGGAAACTTCCTCCGCGCCGTATTTCTGAACCGCCAGTCCGAGGCAGGTTGCGCTGTCCACGCCGCCGCTTAATAAAACAAGTGCTTTCATACCCTGTCCCCCAAAAGATTTTGCAGTGAAACGTCGTCTTTAAACGCACCGAAATAAGTTTTTGTAACCGTTTTCGACGATACGTTTTTTATCCCGCGCGAAGTCATACAGCTGTGGC
>CAOMHR010000091.1 GCA_948482865.1 Christensenellaceae bacterium | reverse complement strand
ACGACACGGAAAGCCTGTTTTCATTCGTAAACAACATTTCAACCGTAGAAGGCGTCTATCACGAAACGGGCTTTCATAACGGACTTTTAAAAGTAATCAACGACTACGCCAAGAGCAACGGCTTTCTGAAAGCGAAGGAAACACCCTTTATCGGCGACGATATCAAGGAAGGTCTGACGGCGGTTTTAACCGTCAAAATGACGGGCGTGGAGTTCGAAGGGCAGACCAAGACCAAACTCGGCAACCCCGAAGTAAAAGCCCCCGTGGAAGCGGCGGTTGTGGAAGGGCTTTCCGAACTTGTTGCGGACAAGACCTATAAAAACATTTTCGACGAAATTACCAAAAAGGCAAAGTTTGCCGCCGACGACAGAATCAAGCACCGCGCCGAAAGGGATGTTGCAAAAGCGGCTTCGGAAAACGACGGGCTTAATCTGGTTGGCAAACTCGCTTCCTGTTCGGGCAGAAACCCCGATATGAACGAGCTGTTTATAGTGGAAGGCGACAGCGCGGGCGGCACGGCAAAACAGGCGAGAGTCAGACAGTACCAGTCCATTCTGCCTCTTCGCGGCAAGCCGCTCAACGTGCAGAAAAAGACCGCCTTGCAGGCTTTGCAGAACGAAGAAATCAAGACTATGATTTCAGCGATCGGCGCGGGATTTAACCGCTCGTTCGACGTGGAAAAGACGAAATACAAAAAAGTAATTATCCTTTCCGATGCCGACCAGGACGGACTTCATATAAGGTGCATACTTTTAACTTTCTTTTTCAAGTATATGCGCGACCTTGTCAATGCGGGCTATGTATATATAGGTATGCCGCCGTTGTATAAGGTGTATAAAAAAGATGTAGTCGAATACGCTTACGACGATAAAGAGCTGGACGAAAAAATCAAGAAAGTCGGCAAGGGCTACCAGATACAGCGCTACAAAGGACTGGGCGAAATGTCCGCCGACCAGCTGTGGGAAACCACTATGGACCCCGCGACGAGAAACCTTATTCAGGTAACCATTGAAGACGTGACCGAAGCCGCCGCCATGATTGAAATGCTTATGGGCGACAAGGTTGAAGGCAGAAAGGAATTTTTGGCGACAAACGCAAACTTCAACAAGGTGGACGGTTTTATAGACAGGGTGCGCTTTAAACCCGAAAGCGATTCGGAGGTATACTGATAATGGCGCGGAAGAGTGATAACGGTAGCGTACAGACTACGATACCTGCGGGAAATTTATACGTTACGCCTTTGGAAGAAGTGCTTCCCCAGTCAATGCTGCCCTATGCGGAATTCGTTATTCTGGACAGGGCTTTGCCCAGGGTGGAAGACGGCTTAAAACCCGTGCAGAGACGTATACTTTACACAATGTACGAAATGGGCTTGACGCCCGACAAACCCCATAAAAAATCGGCGCGTATCGTCGGTGACTGTATGGGTAAATACCACCCCCACGGCGACAGCTCGGTTTATGACGCTATGGTAAGGCTTGCGCAGGACTTCAATATGCGCATGACCCTTGTAAACGGACACGGCAACTTCGGTTCCGTCGACGGTGACCCCGCCGCGGCAATGCGTTATACCGAAGCGAGACTGGAACCGCTGGCATTGGAACTTTTAAAGGACCTTGACAAGGAAACAGTTCCTTTTTCGTTCAACTTTGACGATTCGCTTTTAGAGCCGGACATTCTCCCCGGCAGGTTCCCCAACCTTTTGGTGAACGGCGCAAACGGTATCGCCGTCGGTCTTGCGACAAATATCCCCACCCATAATCTGGGCGAAGTAATTGACGGCTGTTGCGCTTATATTGACAATCACCGCATCTCTTTGGACGAGATGATGAAGATTATTCCCGGACCCGACTTTTCGACGGGCGGATTCATAATCGCTAACGAACTCAAACACGCGTACGAAACGGGCAGGGGCAAAATCACCCTGCGCGCAAGATATACGGTCGAACAGGGCGACTACGGCAAAAAGATGATTGTCATTACCGAACTGCCCTACCAGACCAACAAAGCCGACCTTCTGCGCAAAATTATGCTTTTGCGCGAAGACAGGAAGGACCAGCTTTCGGGCATTTCGGATATCGTGGACGAGTCCGACCGTTCGGGTATGCGCGCGGTAATTTACTGCAAAAAGGACGCGGACGTAGACGAAATTTTAAAATTGCTTTTCAAACATACCGATCTGGAGTGTACTTTCGGTATCAATATGGTCGCCATAGCCGGCGGCAAGCCCAGACAGCTCGGGCTGCTGGACATAATAAAGTACTACACTCAGTACCAGCGCCACGTGGTTTTAAGGCGCACCAAATTCGAGCTTAAAGAAGCGCTTGCACGTTGCCATATTCTGGAAGGTCTGATTATCGGCGTGCATAATGTGGACGAAGTGGTCAAAATAATCAAAAACGCCGACTCCACTCCGGACGCAAGGCGCAAACTTATGGAAAGGTTCGCCCTTTCGGAAAGGCAGGCGCAGGCTATTCTCGATTTAAGACTCGCTCGTCTTGCCAAGCTGGAAGTAACCAAACTTGAAAACGAACTTGCGGCGTTGAAGATAAGAATAGAAGAGTTGCGCGCGATAATTGCCGATAAGGACAGGCAGTGGGCTATAGTCAAATCGGAAATGCGCGAAGTCAAACGCAAGTACAAGAGCGAAAGAAAGACGAGAATTGTGGGCGGCGCGGATAAAATAGCGGTAAAACGCGCCGACGTGCAGAAACCCGTTTCAGAGTGGGCTGTCTGCATTACCGCAACAAACCAGGTCAAGTTTATGGAAAAGGAAGAGTTCCTTTTCGCGGCTAAACGCAAACTGGCGGCTTCGACAAACGTTGCGTACCTGCATAAGCAGTACGTGTTCTGCAAGGCTGACGACGACTTGTTTGTGTTCACAAATCTGGGCAACTGCGTAAAACTCAACGCAAAATACGCGGAGCTGTCAGAGTTCAAATCGTCCGGTCAGAAACTCGAAAAACTGGTCGAAGGCGTGCAGAAAGACGAATATCCCGTAAAGATGTTTGCGTCTTCAAAGGGTACGGTTCCCGAAGGTCAGTTGCTGTTCTTCACAACTCAGGGCGCGGTCAAGCGTTCGGACTGGTCGGAATACAACCAGAGCAAGGTGGCGTTCCAGGCTATAAAGATGAAGCCCGAAGACACGCTTTTAAACGTTGAAAAGTACGAAGACGACGATTATTCGACAATGCTGTTCATTTCCAAAAAAGGACTGTGTCTGAACGCCGCAAAGGACGACGTTCCCGCGCAGGGGCGCGTTGCGGGCGGCGTAAAGGGTATGCAGCTTTCGGGCGACGACAGCGTTATATTCGCAACACAGCACACGGGCGAAGGCGAAATTATAATAGTCACTACGCTCGGTGGGTTCAAGCGCGTGGTTTCTTCCACGGTAGACCCCATTTCCCGTGCGTGCAAGGGCGTAATGATTGCCGACATTAAGGGCAAGGGCGAAATTCTGTTTGCGAACTACGTGACGGTGCCTTACGCGCTGGCGGTGGTCAACGACGATAAATCGGTGGCGGAAGTCAACACTGAAGAAATTCCCATAGAGTCACGCGTGTTCCGCGGCAAACCCCTTTCCAAGGGCAACGTAAAAAATCCCGTTGCGGTCTACGCTTTAAAACACCGTTCGGAATATCCCGACGGCAGACAGCAGATTAAATTCTGATAAAAGGTAAATAATAATAAAAGGAGAATAGTAATGGCAAAGATAACTAAGGACACGCTGATTGCGGACTGTCTTAAAATAAACCCCAACAGCGCCCAGATTTTACAGGCGGTGGGTATGCACTGTCTCGGCTGCGCAATGGCGCACGGCGAAACAATCGAACAGGCTGTTTTTGTTCACGGCAACGATTTGGACGCCCTGCTCAAAAAACTTAACGAAGGCGTTGAATAATTAACTTAATATTAACCCCGCCCCGCGTATAAACGCGGGGCGGGGTTTTTGGTAACTGTTGCCTTTTCTGGAAAAATCTTTGCATTGAACGCAAATTATGTTTCTGGTATAATTGCGTTAAGGAGAGGTAATTATGAATAAATTTAAAAACATTGCTGCAATCGGTCTTGCTTCGGCGTTGACTTTGACGTCGGCTATGCTTGCCGGTTGCACAGACAAGAACAGTGAAACCGACAGGGAAGAATCAGAAGTAATTCAACCCCTTCCCGAACCCGAAAATCCCGGGCAGACTACGCCGGAAATTCCACCCGAACTTCCGCCTGAAACCAACGACCCCGAACCCGGCGGACCCGTTGAGCCTGAACCCGACCCTGTTCCCGTGGTCACAACCGTATCGTACATAAAACTAATCTCGGGCGGAGTAAATATCCGCGCGGGCGCAGGTACGCAGTACGCAGTGAAGGGCGCGGCGCAAAAATCGACTATGTATGCTATGAACGGCAAGTCCGGCAGTTGGTACAAGACGGAATACAAAAACGGCAACGCTTATCTTTCGGCACAGTATTGCGAAGTCGTCCAAATGAAGAAGAGCGACGACACGCGCGTAGAATCGGTAATTTCTGAAGGTACAAAACTTTTGGGTACGACTTACGTCTACGGCGCAGAAAGGTACCATAACGGCAAGGGCGTGCTTTCAACCAAATTCAGTATCACCGCATTCGACTGTTCGTCGCTTATGCAGTACATATTCTATAAGGGCGCGGACGTCAATTTGCAGGTGACAAGCCGTACGCAGTCCGTGCAGGGCAAGACGGTTACGAAATCGGGTCTCAAAAGGGGCGATTTGATGTTCTTTACAAACTCGACCCGTTACAACTATTCGGGCGTAGAACGCATAGGTCACGTCGGCTTGTATCTCGGTGAAAACTGGATACTTCACACAGCGTCAGACTATGCAAAAATAGAACAGATTTCTTCGGTTCGTTGGAGCTACTTTATAAAAGCCCAAAGAGTTATTTAAATTTACAGAATGATAAGCGGAGCGGCTGAAAGCCGCTCCGCTGTTTTATTGTTTATCCGTTTCGTTGTCGCCGTTTTCAACTTTGCCGGTTATAAAGTCGCCCTTGGGGGCGGGGGGATTTTCTTTTTTCTCTTTCTTTTCCTGTAACTGTTTGAAAAGAACCATCAGCGCGCCGAAAACAATCGCGGCGCCCACGGCGGCGAGTCCCCACTGCCAGCCGAAATAAATAAATACGAATATCGCAACAGCTGCAAGCAGTACGGCTACCGCGCAGCAAATTATTCTCAAAATCTTATACATAATTATATAATATATTATTTTTACCGTAAAGGCAAGCAAAAAGGCGGGACGCGCGTCATAACGCTGCCGCCTGATTACACTGCAGAATTTACCAAATTATGGAAAAAATGAATAAAATTATCATCTGACGATAAAAAATAACCTATAAAAGAATTTATTACAAAAAATATTTTTTTCTTGACATCACTGGTGCGGATATGGTATTCTGTAACAGCTTGAGCCAAGCAGATGCTAAATACACAGCCTTTGGCGACAAAAAAACAGTTAAAACCGTAAAAAAACTTTGAAATTTTATGAAAAATGTTTGAAAATTCGGTTGACAACTGTATTTTTATGTGTTATTATAGACAAGCTCGCTGGTCGGGCACTCGGTTTTTTATCGGGTTTATGTAGCTTAAAAATTGAATAGAAGGAAACGAATTTAAAAAATAGTTTCTGTCAATTAAACTTTGAAGTACATTAGTACCACAAAGCAAAGTCAGCAAAGATAATGACTATAAAGTCGAGATAGAGCCACGGACGCGCAAGCGTTCGGTTTTATACAAATTAAACTTAAGAGTTTGATTCTGGCTCAGGATGAACGCTGGCGGCGTGCTTAACACATGCAAGTCGAATGTAGCAATACATGGCGGACGGGTGAGTAATGCGTGAGCAACCTGCCCATATCTGGGGGATAACAGTTGGAAACGACTGATAATACCGCATAACATCGTCGGAAGGCATCTTCTAACGATCAAAGATTTATCGGATATGGATGGGCTCGCGTCTGATTAGCTTGTTGGTGAGGTAACGGCTCACCAAGGCGACGATCAGTAGCCGACCTGAGAGGGTGATCGGCCACATTGGAACTGAGACACGGTCCAAACTCCTACGGGAGGCAGCAGTGGGGAATATTGGGCAATGGAGGAAACTCTGACCCAGCAACGCCGCGTGAATGATGAAGGTCTTCGGATTGTAAAGTTCTTTTCTAAGGGAAGAAGAAAGTGACGGTACCTTAGGAATAAGCCTCGGCTAACTACGTGCCAGCAGCCGCGGTAATACGTAGGAGGCAAGCGTTATCCGGAATGACTGGGCGTAAAGGGTGCGTAGGTGGTTTGACAAGTTGGTAGCGTAACTCCGGGGCTCAACCTCGGCACTACTACCAAAACTGCCAAACTTGAGTGCAGGAGGGGCAAATGGAATTCCTAGTGTAGCGGTGGAATGCGTAGATATTAGGAGGAACACCAGTGGCGAAGGCGATTTGCTGGACTGTAACTGACACTGAGGCACGAAAGCGTGGGGAGCAAACAGGATTAGATACCCTGGTAGTCCACGCCCTAA
>CAOMHR010000090.1 GCA_948482865.1 Christensenellaceae bacterium | reverse complement strand
CTGTTTTAACACCGTTTGCCCCTTCGCATTTATGAAGCATTTTGTTTTTATTGGCAAAACTCCTGTACTTTCCTGAATAATTTGTTGTTGAAACAATCTGCTTAAAGTCAGAATTATTCATAGCGTAACAAGCTATTTTACATAAATCTCTCGCGGTAGTATAATGCTCATTATCCGGCAAACCGCTTGGATTTTTGAAATTCGAATTTTGGGCACCGATTTTTTTTGCGCGGTCATTCATAACTTCTGCAAATTGTTCCACCGAACCGCTGTGATAAATTGCCAAAGCCGTAGCGCAATCGTTGCCTGAACGAAGCATTAGCCCGTAAAGTAAATCTCGGATATCAATTTGCTCGTCTTTTTTTAAATATATGCTCGATCCTTCTACCCCTACAGCCGCTGACGGAACCGTAATAACATTATCAAGGGCGCAATCTTCAATTATAATTATTGCTGTCAATATTTTTGTAGTACTCGCCATAGGAAGTTTTGCATCAGCATTATTACTGGTCAGGACCGTACCCGTTGACAGTTCCATTGCAATTTCGGACTGTGAACTAGCATTTGCGCGCAAATTGTTTGGCAAACATAAAAATGTTGCACTAATAGATATTGATAAAATCAGTAAAACAAATAAAAATTTTTTACGCATTGTCAGTTATTTTATGAACCAAATTTCCCGTTTTGTCTATTAACGCATCCAAAGTACTTTCTTCCATTTTGAGAAGCCTGCAAGATTTACCGTCATCAACTAAAAATCCTTGCGGTTTAACCGAAATTACGGCGCCGTTGCCGCCTGCAATTTTAAAGCCGTCGGCTTCTTTAAAAGTCTTTACGTCGCCGTATTCACCGCCGCCACTTAAATTTACCACCGTGACAGACGAAAGGGGAATTACCTGCGTCCCGCTTACCGTAATAATGGATTTACCTACTACGGTATCTGCATCGGCAACTTTTTCAATTGAAAGAGGTAATTCGTTAAATTCTTTCGCTTTGCTTCTTTTAATTTTTGAGTTCATTTATTTTCTCCATTAAAATATATAAAATTATTTTGGTTACAACCAGAAGGTTTATTACCGTCACTGCTTTTGCATAATACCTTATGGAAGAGTGTTCTTCATTCAGTATCGTATAATTTCGCAGTTTAGTGCGATTATCATTGATACGTAAAAAATTGTAAACTGCGCCCGTCGTTCCGTTCTGAATCAACGCAGCATAAGCGTTTTGCTCGTTCTGCATTCCGTAATCTGAAAGTTGGATTATTTTATATATGCAAAGCATATTAAAGATTTTGTAAAAACTTAACCTGAATTTTTTATAATCCAACTGTTTTTCTTTTCCGTTTACCTGCATTTTACCGGGTTGATTTTTAACTGTATTTATATTGAAAATCCTGAAAAATCTGAATACTGTTACGTTAATACTTGCATATTTTTCTTCGGTATTTACGTAAATATAATTAAAAACATGTATCGGAAAAATTGAAATTGCAAATCCTGCAGCAGCCATAATAATCATTGCTACATTCATAACAATATTATTTGTAACATAATTTTAAATATACAAAAAAGCGGACCTACTCGTCCGCTTTTTTGCTTTACTTATCAATCTATTTTTATAACATCATCATCTTGGGAAATAAAATCGGGAATTTCATAACCGTCTTCGGTAACAGCAACTTGATTTTCTTCTACCGCTTGAGTTTTTTCACCTTTCTCTATATACTCGTCTTTCTTGTAAAGATAGTTACCGTCTTCTTCGTCATCAGTTAATAATGAACTGTTAAGTTCCGCAATCTGTGCCATAAGTTCGTCATAATCGGGTAATTCGTCAATTGAGTTAAGTTTAAATCTCTTTAAAAAATTATCCGTTGTCGCATAAAGTATCGGTTTGCCCACGGCGTCCTTTCTACCGCAGGGAACTATCATTTCCAACTCTAACAATGTATGTATAGCGTAATCGCAACTGACCTGCCTTATTTCTTCGAGCTCTGGTTTTGTTATGGGTTGCTTATATGCAATTATTGCAGCACATTCGAGTATAGTTTTTGTAAACTCTTTTTCTTTGATTGGCGTAAGAACTTCCGACACCGGTTGCTTATATTTCGGATTAGAGGCAAATTGTAATTTTCCGTTAAATGTCAAAAGCTGAATGCCGCTGTTTTCATCGTATTTCTCTTTTAATTCCGCAGCGCAGGCGTTGACTTCTTTAACAGTACAATCCAACTTTTCTACTATGTATTTTACAGGTACTGCTTCGCCAGAAGCAAAAACAACCGCCTCAATTATATTCGTCAAATTGTTCACTTGTTACTTCCTTCACATCCCAATTAGGGTTCAGTTTTATATTTATTGCTCCAAACGATTCTAATTGTACTACAGTAATAAATTGATGCTTTAACATTTCAAGCAATGCCTGAAAAGTGGTTATTATTTCATTGCGCGAAAAAGTTGTAAACAGGCTCTCGAACAAAACTTCGTTTTTTTCAATTAGCGTATCGCGTATAAATACAACTTTTTCTTCAACCGTATGAACGTCTTTCGGAATCTCTTTAACTTTTTCTTTTTCTCGTTGTAAACTTTCGTTACGAAGCATAAGGTTTGCAAACGCTTCCAACAACGCGTGAACGTTAAAATCTTTATAAACTATTTTTACTTTACTGAAATCGGAATCAGGTTCTTTGAAAAAATAGCCGATGGTTTCAAGATTTTTAAGTTTAGGAGTTTCTTCCTTAATAAGTTCGTACTCTCTCTGTTTAAGCTGTTCAATAAGCGCACGCTGCTCTTCTTCCGAGCCGCCCATTTCATCACCGGCAACGTCGACAACAGGTACCATACTCTTCGATTTTATGTAAATAATTTGCGCAGCCAACGCAAGATATTCACTCTCTTTATCAACGTCACGGCTTGGTTGCGTTTTCATAAAATCAATATATGCTAAAAACTGTTCGGTAACCTTTGAAACAAAAACGTCTTCTATCTTTATCTGTGCAATATTTATAAGGTGCAACAATAAATCAAGCGGACCTTCAAAATCGTCCAAAACTGTATTATAGTCTACAACCGATTCAAAATTGTCATAATTTTTATCTGCCATCTATATTAAAACCTATCAAAATAAAGTAAATATCCAGTCCCAGAATCCCCAAATCGGTGCGCCTAAAATATTTTGCGCGAACCATTGCAGGTAAAAACCTAAAACGTTAAGATATTGCAAAGCCGTAACACCTGTAGCCTGAACAAGAATATTGCATATAAAACACTCTATAATCAGACCAAGCAATATGTAGCGGCCGTATTTTTCTAAAAATAGTCTGAATTTATTAAAAGGACTTGTGCACGCTTCTATAATTCTGAAACCGTCCAAAGGAAAGAACGGCAAAAGATTAAACGCTATAATCGAAAGGCTGATTATGTAAATGCGGTATAATACAAGTTCCAAAAATCCCTTTACATATATCAACGCCGTAGAAGATTCCGGAATGTATCTTGCAACTACCAAAAATATGGGATAAACTATAAAAGCTATAACATAGTTGGTGCAAACTCCGGCAACAGCCGTTTCAAACAACCCCTTCTTGTATTTACGGAAATTGTTAGGGTTTATGGGAACGGGCTTTGCCCAGCCAAACCCTGCTAAAACGCACAGTAAAAAGCCCATTAGGTCAAAGTGCTTGACGGGGTTTAAAGTAAGTCTGCCGTAATATTTTGCAGTCAGATCTCCGTTTCTGTAAGCGGAATATGCATGTGCAAATTCATGCGGAACAAATACAAACAGTATAGCGATAGCCGCAGACAGATAGTAAAAAACTTGATAAACTATAGGATTCATTTCAAATAACCAGGGACGACGTCGTTTCTGATAATGTCGTCATAAGATTGATGTTTGACAATATATTCCGCTTTACCGTCTTTAACCAGAACAGCCGCCGGAATTAAATTTCTGTTGTAATTGCTTGCCATCGAGTAATTGTACGCTCCAGTTGACAGCACTGCCATTATATCGCCGCTTTCGGCTTTCGGCAGAGCAACATCCACGGCAATCAAATCACCGCTTTCGCAGCATTTACCGGCAACTGAAACCTTTTCAGTACATTTTTCATTTGCCCGATTTGCGAGCAATACAGTATATTTTGATTGATAAAGCGCGTATCTGGGATTATCGAACATTCCGCCGTCAACAGCAACGTATTTTTTAATCCCGTGAATTTCTTTAATAGCGCCTACGGTATACAGCGTTATCCCTGCTTCACCTACAATTGAACGTCCCGGTTCTATTACCAGATAAGGCTCTTTCAATGAGTGTTGTTTTGACTTATTTTTAACAGCCGATATCAACGCTTTAAGATATTCGGCATAATCATTATATTTAAGTTCGGGGTCTTCGCTGTTGTACCAGATTCCGAAACCGCCGCCGATATTCAAGGTTTCCGCATTATAACTATGTTTCTTTTTTATATCCGCCATAAAGTCCATAACTTTTTCTGCGGCGAGCACAAAAGATTGCTTTTCAAAAATCTGTGAACCTATATGACAGTGAAAACCTTTAAGACAAAGATTTGGTTTACTCAAAATATATTTAACCATTTCTTCCGCCGCGCCGTCTGATACGGAAAAACCGAATTTACTGTCCGTTCTCGCGGTCTGAACAAATGCGTGCGTGTGCGCTTCGATACCGGGATTAATTCTTATCAGAACGTTTTGTGTCAAATTGTGTTTTTCGGCAATCAAATCCAGAATATCCGCTTCACGGTACGAGTCAACAACTATACAGCCTACTTTATTTTCAACCGCAAGCTCTAATTCATTTGACAGTTTATTATTTCCATGAAAATATATTTTCGAAGCGTCAAATCCGGCTTTCAATGCCGTATACAGCTCACCCCCGGAAACCACGTCAATACCGATATTTTCCTGTTTGGCAATCGCATAAATAGCCATACAGGAAAAAGCCTTTGAAGCATACAAAACCTGACCGTTTCCGCCATACTCCGTTTCAAGAGTGTTTTTGTAAACGCGCATCATATTTCTTATGTGCGCTTCGTCAAAAACGTACAAAGGCGTGCCGAAACGGTTTGCCAAATCAACAGAGTCCGCTCCGCCTATTTCCAAATGCCCTTTGCTATTTATTTTTAACGTTTCTCTTTCGTTCATTAATATCACCAAAAAGATAATTACCTGTTTATTTTATCAAAGCACATAAAAATAGTCAAATAAATTGATTATATATAAATTGCACACAAAAAATATCGGCGCCCGCAGATATCCGCAAGCGCCTGTTAAGACTTAACTTAAATTGCCCAATTTTCAAGAATAGTTACAAAGTTGTCGCCGAAGTTCGCTTTTTTTACTTCTTCCGCCGCAACAACGTTTACAGTGTCACATAAAACTCCGTCTTTGTAAACTTCTATTTTACCAACTACCTGACCTTTTGCGACAGGAGCCTTTACTTTATATGCTACAAGGTTATGAGTAACGTCCGGCGTCTTGTCTGCAGCCGAAAACACATAACTGTTTCGTTCCGGACACACGGCAAAACTATCCTTTTTACCGCCGACTACAGCAAATTCATCATTTAATGTAACATCCTTGTCTAAAATAATTTTGTTTTTATAATTTGCAAAACCGTAATCAAACATATTCACGGTTGATTTAAAACGGTTATCGCTACTGTCCGCACCTAAAACTACTGAAATAAGGCGCATATTATCCTTCTTTGCCGTTGCCGTAAGACAGAATCCCGCTTCATTTGTAAATCCGGTTTTACCGCCGTCGCAGTTTGAATACTTTCTTATCAGTTTGTTGGTATTTGTCATTGAAGTGACCCTGTTATCGGGATGAACAAAATCTTCCAACCAGATTTTACTGTAATTGTAATAGCATTCGTTTTCAAGCAAATTGCGGAACATAATAGCAACGTCTTTTGCACAGGAATATTGTGTTTCCTTAGGTAATCCCGTACAGTTTGCAAACAAAGTATCCGTACACCCTAATTCAGTTGCTTTCTTATTCATTTGTGCTACAAATCCTTCTTCGCTGCCCGCAACAGCTTCCGATACCGCCACGCAACTATCGTTTGCCGAACAAACTATAATGCTTTTAATGAGCTGACCCAAAGGATATTGGCAACCGCTTCCCAGGAAAACCTGCGAACCGCCCATTCCCGCCGCGTTTTCACTGGCTGTAATTATATCGTCAATTGACAGCTTGCCTTCATTTATCGCATCAAAGCAAACCGTCAAAGTCATAACTTTACAAACGCTTGCTATCGGCATACGGGTAGTTTCATTTTCTTTATATATACACTCGCCTGTGCCGTAATCCATAAGGTAAGAAGCCTTGCAACCTTTAGTAAGAGAAATACTTTCTGCCGAAGGAGTAATTTCCGCTCCCGCAGTCAATGTACCGCCGCAAAGCATGCACGCCGTACCAAGAATAGCTAATAATTTTTTCATAAAATTATTATGCGAAAAAAATTATTTATTATACGATAACAATCACAACCCTGAAAACAACGTTTACCAGAATAGTTAAAACAACCGTGTTCGTAAGAGCCAGTATCGCGGGAA
>CAOMHR010000089.1 GCA_948482865.1 Christensenellaceae bacterium | reverse complement strand
ATGAAAAGAAATTTTAACGAATGGTTTAAAACGTTCAGGTCAAGTATTTGCGATTATGGCTATTATGTAAACTTTGAAAAGGTTTACGGCAATGTTGATAGCATAAAAGTAGAATTGAATATTCTTAATTCTTTAATCGGCTCAAAAGATATAGAGAACGATTTTGAAAAACTGATTGCCGAATATCCGAAAGTATTAAAATGCATTCCTATACTCTTGGCTGTCAGGGGCAGTGAAATTTATGCTATTGACGGTGATGGCGAATATCTTTTCGATTTTAAGAAAATGAACTACTCTGCCACAGAATACAAAATGTTTATGCGCAAAACTGGGCTGTTCGATCTAATTGCAAACCGAATAATCAATAATTTGGTTGATTACGTTACAGGCGTTGAAGTCGGGCTTGACAGCAACGGTCGCAAAAATCGTGGCGGTCATTTAATGGAAAATCTTGTAGAAGATTATTTACAAAAAGCAGGTCTTGTTAAAGGTGTTGATTACTTCAAAGAAATGTACATATCCGATATTGAAAAACGTTGGAACTTAGATTTATCTAACATTTCTAACACTGGTAAAACGGAAAAGCGTTTTGATTTTGTTGTTAAAAAAGGGAATACAGTTTACGGCATTGAAACTAATTTCTACGCAAGCAACGGTTCAAAACTAAACGAAACGGCAAGAAGTTACAAAACAATAACTTTGGAAGCAAAAGATATTAAAGGCTTTGCTTTCGTTTGGTTTACCGACGGCATTGGCTGGAAATCGGCAAAACATAATCTTGAAGAAACTTTTGATGTGTTGGACAATCTCTACTGTATTGCAGATTTAGAAAACGGCGTTATGAACGAACTATTTAAATAGTATGAAAATTCCTACACAACCAGAAAATTTTGAACTTGAAACGAATACTGTTTGGAGTTTTCCGGACAGGGGCAAATGGGCAACTCACGACGGCAAATACCGCGGTAATTGGTCGCCGTATATTCCGAGAAACATAATTTTGCGCTATTCCGAAGTCGGCGATACTGTTTTGGATCAGTTTGTCGGCGGAGGAACAACTGCCGTTGAATCTAAACTCACACATCGTAATTTTATCGGCGTTGATATAAATCCCAATGCTATTGAAATTACAAAAAGCAAATTAAATTTTAATTTTGAAACAGTATGTTCTTCAACCCTGGTTCAAGGAGATGCCCGAAAAATACATGGAATTGAAGATGATTCTATTGATTTAATCTGTACGCATCCGCCCTATGCCGATATTATTCATTACAGTGATGATATTGACGGCGATTTATCATTATTTTCAGTTAAGCCGTTTTTGACGGAAATTGGCAAAGTTGCAAAAGAAAGTTTCAGGGTTTTAAAGAAAGGTAAGTATTGCGCTATACTAATGGGCGATACCCGCAAAAAGGGAATGGTACAACCGCTTGCATTCGAAACTATGCGTGTATTCGAACTTGCAGGTTTTAAAATAAAAGAAATAATTATTAAAGAACAACATAATTGTAAAGCGACAGGTTTTTGGAAAACCAGCAGTATTAAACACAATTTTCTGCTTTTAGCGCACGAGTATCTGTTTGTGTTCAAAAAATAAATTTAAAACAAATTTTAACCGCTCTGAAAAATTTAAAAGAGCGGAATTTTTTTATAAAAAACTGTTGACAAAACAGATTTCGGGTGGTATTATGTTATCAACTTATGAATATATATTCATATATAAATAAAAAGGAGTTTGGTATGGGTACCTGCGATAACGAACGCGAACACTGCGAAAGGGTGAAAGCGGCAAAGGAAAGTATGCCTTCCGAAGAGAAGATAACGGAAATGGGCGCAAGGTTTAAAGTTATATCGGAGCCTTCCCGTCTTAAAATTCTGCTTGCTTTGTCGGGCGGCGAGTTGTGCGTAGAACACATCACGGAAGCTGTGGGCGGCAACCAGAGCGCGGTTTCGCATCAGCTGAAAATACTTAAAGACAACAAAATAGTAAAGGGGCGCAGGGACGGTAAAAACGTTTTATATTCCGTTTCCGACTGGCACGTTCTCACTATGATAGGCGTTGCAAAGGAGCATCTGGACTGCAATGAATAACGTAATTAAAATTTGCGGGCTTGACTGCGCAAACTGCGCAAGGGAGCTTGAAGAAGAAATTTCAAAAATCAACGGCGCGGAAAACGTTTCGGTTGATTTTGTTGGGCAAAAAGTGCGCGTGGACTGCGACGGCGAAACGCTTGAAAAGGTAAAGGACTGCTGCAACCGTTTTGAAGAAGTTAAAGTGGTTGAAGACGCAACCCCCGACGGCGGCGAAAAAATAAAAATCAAGGGGCTGTGCTGCGCAAACTGCGCGCGCGAACTCGAAGAAGAGCTTAACAAAATAGACGGCGTAAGCGCGGTCGTGGATTTTATGAATATGGCTGTCGTACTTAACGCCACGCCCGAAGGCAGAAAAAAAGCGGTGTACGTGATAACCCATTTCGAAGACGTGAAAATAGTCGACGGGTACGTAAAAAAGAGTTTCGTGCGCGAAAAACTTGCCGACATAATCTGTATCGTAATTTCCGTGCTGTTTTTCGTGCCTGCGTTCGTTTTGGATCTGACGGGGCTGTGCGAAAGCAGTCTCGCCCTTAAAATCACGACTTACGTCTTTTTCGGCATAGCGTATATTTCGGTGGGCTACAAGGTGCTTTGGCTGACCGCAAGAAATATAATAAAAGGCAAAATTTTCGACGAAAATTTTCTTATGACAATAGCTTCAATCGGCGCGATTTTGCTGGGTATTTTCGAAGGCGAAGGTTTTGCCGAAGGCGTCGCCGTAATGCTTTTGTACCAGATAGGCGAGCTGTTGCAGGCGGCTGCGGTAGGCTCGTCGCGCGGGTCAATTGCCGCGCTTATGAATTTGAAGAGCGAAACGGCAAACCTTATTTCGGGAGAAGAAATTACAAGCGTTCCGCCCGAGCAGCTTAAAGCGGGCGACAGAATTCTGATTAAGGCGGGTGAAAAAGTCCCCGTGGACTGCGTGGTTTACGAAGGCTCAAGCTCGCTTGATATGAAGAGCCTGAACGGCGAACCGCTTCCGCGCGACGTTGCGGCGGGCGATACGTTGCTGTCGGGAAGTATAAATATTTCGGGCGTGATAAAGGCGGAAGTGTTGCGTGAATACAAAAATTCCGCCGTCGCCAAAATTCTGGATATGGTTGAAAATTCCACCGCGAAAAAATCCAAGCCCGAACTTTTCATAACTAAGTTTGCAAAATACTACACGCCTGCAATCTGTCTTGCGGCAATAATCGTCGCGGCGCTGGTGCCTACGGTAATCTGCGCCGTTCGGTCGGACTTCGTATGGGCTACTTATGCGGAATGGATATACAAGGCTCTCGGCTTTCTTGTAATTTCCTGCCCCTGCGCAATGATAATTTCGGTACCCCTTTCTTACTTCGGCGGAATAGGCAGGTGCGCAAAATTCGGCATTCTTATAAAGGGTTCAACCTGCCTTGACGAGCTTGCGCTTGCAAAAATCGCCGCGTTCGACAAGACGGGTACCGTCACCGAAGGCGTGTTTACCGTAACGGATTACACCGACGAAAGGACGCTTACTCTGGCGGCTTCGGCTGAAAAATCTTCGTCGCACCCGATAGCGGCGGCGTTCGGCGGTATTGACGTTTTGCCCGTTTCCGACGCAAAGGAAATTGCGGGCAAGGGCGTAGTGTGTATGCTGGAAGGGAAACAGCTTCTTTGCGGCAGCGCAAAACTTCTGGAAGAGTACGGCGTGGAGTTTGAACGCGCTGACTCGGTATCAACGGTTGTATACGTTGCCCACGGCGGAAAATTCTGCGGCTGCGTATTTATTGACGATAAGGTGAAAAGCGGCGCGGCGCAGGCTTTGCGCGAACTCAAAGCGCAGGGTGTTGAATATACCCATATGCTTACGGGCGACAGTCCGGCTCGCGCGGAAAAAATCGCGGCGGAAGTGGGGTTTGACGGCGTTGGAGCCGCGCTGTTGCCGGATGAAAAATGCAATGCGGCGGAACAGCTTCGTACTCGCGGAAAACTTCTGTACGTGGGCGACGGAATTAACGACGCTCCCGTAATGGCTGCCGCGGACTGCGCGGTTTCAATGGGTAAAGTCGGGTCGGACGCGGCTATAGAAGCGAGCGATATCGTGCTTGTATCCGACAGCCTGCCGTTGATTCCGAAGGGCAGAAGAATAGCGAAAGGCACGCGCTCTATAGTAATGCAAAACATTATAGGTTCGCTTTTAATTAAACTTGCTATTATGGCGTTGGATATTGCCATACCCGGGTTTCCGCTTATAGTTTCGGTTATCGCCGACGTGGGCGTAATGCTTATCGCCGTACTTAATGCAATGCGCACCGCGCTTTTGAAATAACCCGTAAAATAACAAAACAACAAAGTTCGTCAAACTTAGCGCAAATGTTTGACGAATTTTTTGTTTATGTGTTAAAATGTGATAAACAAGTGAAATAGCCCCATGGGGCTATCCTGCGCGTTGCGCAGGATAAATTCGCTTAAAATATTTTTTTACGGGAGGTCACTTTAATGAGTGAAGAAACACAAGACAACGTTTCCGAATCCGAAGTAAAGAGTAACACACTCCCCGAAGGTGCGCCCGCACCCGACGGCACGGCAACGGAACACGTAAGTCCTTACAAGGGCTTCTGGGGCAAAGTGGACAAGTTCTTCGGAATTTCAAAGCTCGGTTCCAAGTACAGGGTGGAAGTAGTTGCCGGTCTTACCACGTTTATGGCAATGGTTTACATCTTAATGGTAAACGCAGATTTCTTCTCGATTGTAATCGGCGGAGATAACCCCTACGGCGCGGCGTACATAGCAACGGCAATAGGCGCGATAGTCGGCACAATGCTTATGGCGTTTTTCGCAAAAATGCCTTTGGCGCAGGCTTCGGGCATGGGCGTAAACGCGTTTATAGTCTTTACTTTGGTTTTGAAATCGGGTTTAAGCTATGCAAACTGTATGGTGTTCACCCTTTTGGACGGCGTAATTTTCCTTATCCTTACAGCAACGGGACTCCGTAAAAAGATTTTCGACGCTATCCCCGCGGGCGTAAGACACGCAATTCCTG
Organism: Christensenellaceae bacterium; assembly: GCA_948482865.1. Classification (GTDB taxonomy): domain Bacteria; phylum Bacillota; class Clostridia; order Christensenellales; family Borkfalkiaceae; genus Coproplasma. The sequence continues at coordinate 1,498 of CAOMHR010000089.1, read as the reverse complement.
TCGGTATCGGTCTTTTCATTGCGTTTATCGGTTTCCAGCAGGCGGGCGTAATCGTTGCAGACGGTTCAACTCTTGTAACGTTTATTTCGTTCAACGTGCTTGCAGGTAATCCTTTCGCAACTTATGGCGCAGACGGTACGGTGGGCGGAATGCTTCCCGCAATAGTCGCGATTGTCGGTGTAATCGCAATTGCAATTATGACCAAGAAAAATGTGAAAGGCGCAATTCTTTGGGGCTTGTTGGGTTCCGCCGCGCTCTACTACGTTCTCGCAGGTATCGGCGTAGGCGCAAACAGCCAGGCGTGCAAAGATATTTTTGCGGCAATCAGCATTAAAAATCCCCTTGATTCGTTCAAGGCGTGGGGGCTTGATTCTGCGGGCAAAGTATTCTACGAAGGTTTTGATTTCAGCGGATATCTTGCAGTCGAAGGCAATAACGTAGGTACTCTCGTAGTAGTTCTTATAACCACCGCTCTCTCGCTGTGTATGATTGATATGTTCGATACAATCGGAACGTTATACGGCGCGTGCGCAAAGGGCAACCTTCTCGATGAAAAGGGCGCGCCCATACGTATGAACCAGATGATGCTTGCCGACGCAATTGCAACCTGTACGGGCGCAATCGCGGGTACTTCTACCGTAACCACGTTCGTTGAATCTTCCTCGGGCGTTGCTGCGGGCGGCAGAACGGGTTTTACCGCTCTTGTGACCGGTCTTTGCTTTGTAGTGGCAATGTTCCTGTCCCCCATAGCGCAGCTCATTCCCAGATGCGCAACTGCTACCGCTCTTATCTGGGTAGGCGTTCTTATGATGACTTCGGTCACCAAGGTTAAGTGGGAAGACGCGGGCGAAGCTATCGTTGCATTCTTTACGTTCATTGTAATGGTTCTCGGTTACTCTATTTCAAAGGGTATCGGTATCGGTATAATCACGTATATGATTGTCAAGCTCTGCACGGGCAAAGTTAAGGAAATCAGCATCGCAACCTGGATTATCGGCGTACTGTTCCTTGCAACGTTTATACTTACTTAAAATTAAAAAATTATCGCCGCCGCGGTTTTGCCGCGGCGGCTGTTTTTATGTAAAACGCCGCCGTTGTAAAGCCGTTTGTCGGCTTTACATTTAAAAACCGTTATGCTAAAATATGAAAGAGGTGATTACTTATGTTGGAAAAACTTATCAAAGCCGCAAAGGGTGAGGTCAAGGCGGACGTCGTTTTAAAAAACGCTTCCTATATAGACGTATTCAGCGGCAAAATTTCTAAGGGCGATATTGCAATCGTAGGCGAAAAAATTGTCGGAACGGGCAACTACGAAGGCGAAACCGAAATAGACTGCACAGGACTGACCGTTCTTCCCGGCTACATAGATGGACACGTTCATATAGAAAGTTCGCAACTTTCCCCCGAAGAATTCGCGTCCCTGATAGTTCCGCGCGGCACAACGACGATAATCGCCGACCCGCACGAAATAACCAACGTATGCGGTATGGACGGCTGC
>CAOMHR010000088.1 GCA_948482865.1 Christensenellaceae bacterium | reverse complement strand
CCATAGCTAAAGCTTTTTTATGCCCCACGCTTAGCGTGGGGTTAACTTTTAACAACAAAAACGGCAGAGCCGAATAGACTCCGCCGTGCGTTTTAACTTTAAATTACTGCCTTGAACAGGTCTTGCCCTGCGGATACAGGGGAAGCTCGAAGAAGCCTGTGCAGACTTCGTGCGAGTATTCCTGTGCGGGCGGTATTGCACAGTAGCCGTAGCTGGGCACGAGAATTTCAACGTCGATAGCGACCTTTAAAATTACCGTAATGCACGCATTGACGCTGAACGTGTTCGTTTCGGAATTAAAAGTTCCTTCCGCGCAAACCGCACTTACTTCGCTGGTGACCTTATAGGGCATAATCGAAGGTGCGGGAACGAACAGAAGAACGTCCTGCGCTACGCTTATGGTTGCCTGCGCTACGCCTTCTACCCCGTTCGCATCGGTATAAAGCACTTCTACGGGAATACCTACCGTAGCCTGAACCCTCGCACAGCCGGGCTTATCTGCAAGCCTTTCGATATTGAGACCGGTTATTACGCCCGTGGAAGACGTTGACCTTGCGCTTATAAAAGTCAAGGGGTATGTAGGATCTGAAGGAACCTGATCGGTGAGCGTTAAGGTATAATTTTCTATCTGAATCTGTTTGATGCAGGCGTCGAAAATCTTTTGTGCCTGAATGCACACCTTTTCACACATTCCCGTCAGTGGATTGCCGCTTATTGTGCCGGGACATTTATCCGATTGAAAATTGGAAAAAAATGACATTTTGACCTCCGTTGGTTTTTATATTACATTATATGCCACGCGGGTTTTTACACGGCACAAATAATTTACAGGTTGGATAAACGGGTTTAAAACCGTTGGTTTTTTTCAGCTCTTCTTCGTCTGCCCCGAATTTTAAGGCAATCGTGCCGTAGGTGTCGCCCACCTGCGCCGCGTAACGCTGAAAATTCCCCGGCGCCACTTCTATAATTCTGCCTGCAAACACGGCGCCGATGACGGGGGTTTTAAGCTCGCTTTCCAGCTCTTCTGCGCTTTGCCCCCGTTTAACCCTGAAATATTTGCTTCTGTCCGTAACGAGCGTAAACATTTGATATATTATACGTATTAAAAGGATAAAATGTTCATAAACGCCCGATAAAATTTGTAGAATAATGTTGATGAAACAAAACATTTACAAATCTGCGGCTATGGTCACAGTATTTTCTACAATAGAAAAGACTTTAAGTTTTTTTTACAGAATAGTTTTATCGCGTATTATCGGCGCGGAAGGGTTGGGCATTTACCAGATTTGCCTTTCGGTTTTCGCCGTATTTTTAACGGTTGCGTCAAGCGGCGTACCCGTCACGGTTTCACGTCTTATAGCAAAAAGTAATGCGACAGGCGACGTAAAAAGCAACCACGCCGCCGTGACTGCGGGGGTTGTAGCCACGCTTATGGTGACCGTTCCGCTCGCTATTTTACTGTTCTTCGGCAAAAGCCTGTTCGGATTCCTGTTTTCGGACGACAGAAGCACAGACATTTTTTTAATTCTTCTGCCCGGACTGATACTGACTTCAATCTATGCCGTAATGCGCGGCGCATTCTGGGGCAATAAACAGTTTTTACCTTACAGTATAATAGAGCTTTTGGAAGACGCGGTAATGGTAATTTTAGGCTGCGTGCTTGTTTACGGCGTTGCCGACCCTATGCTTGGCGCGCAGCGCGCAACGATTGCCGTACTTATTTCTTATGTATTCTCGTTTATCGTCTCGCTGTTCTGGTATTTTAAAAAGGGCGGAAGATTCGTAAATCCCAAAAAACAACTGAAACCCCTGCTTTCTTCATCGCTGCCCATTACCGCTATGCGCACTTCCACTTCCGTTCTGAACTCCGCAGTCGCCGTACTTCTTCCTATGCTGCTTATGAAAGTTTACGGACTGAACAACTCCGAAGCGATAAGTCTTTACGGTATAGCCATAGGAATGAGCGTGCCTATACTGTTTATGCCTTCTTCACTGATAGGCTCTATTTCGGTTGTGGTTGCGCCCGAACTTTCCGAAAACTTTTATAAAAACAAGACTGAACTTGTTAAATTCGACATTGAAAAGTCGGTAAAAGCGGCAATTTTTATTGCGACAATACTTATACCAATACTGTTCGTACTCGGCGACGAAATAGGCACGTTTATTTATGCAAACGACCTGAGCGGCGAAATTGTTCAGAACTGCTCTTTCATTCTGCTGCCCATGTGCATTGCAATGATAACGACAACCATATTGAACTCGTTAAATTGCGAAAAACGTACGCTTATTTACTTTATGATAGGCGCGGCGGCTATGCTTTTAAGTATTCTCACGCTGACAAAATTCGTAGGAGTGTATTCATACCTTATCGGTATGGCGCTGAGCTTTATTATTTCGGCAGTACTGAATCTCAGACTGTTAAAAAAGAAATGCCCCGACATAAAATTTATGAAATATGCGCTGAAATCTTTGGCGGTAGTTATGCTCACCTGCACTTTCGGCACGCTTTTGGACGGAATCGTAAGCCGCTACGTTTCGGCATTCTGGCAGATTGTAATCTGCGTTCCCGCCTGCCTTCTGTTTACCGCGGCATTCCTGTACTGTCTTAAAATGTTCACTTTCAGACCCGTTAAAAAACTTATTTCGCGAAGCTGACGCGCGTATCCAACAATAATTTTACCGCTAAAAGCACTAAAAACGCGCCGAAAAGTTTTTTCAGCACTTCGGACGGAAGCAACGCGGCGACAAAGCCCGCGGCGACGGACAACACCAATGCGGGAATTACCAGAGTTAAAAGTCCTTCCGTTTTCAAAAGCCCGTTGTCCTTGTGAATTTTTAAAGTGAACGCCGCCATAGGCAAAAACGCAATGAGATTGGTAGCCTGCGCGACGTGCTGCTCAACACCGAGAAGAACGGTCAATGCGGGAATTAAAATTGTGCCGCCGCCCATTCCCATTCCGCCCAATACGCCGGAAAAAAAGCCAGCAATCATAAAAAGAATAAAACTCACGGCAAAATCATCCTTACGCCCGCAACAAACATCAGGGCTATAAAAATATAGTTCAAAATTCCCTTAGGGCATTTTGTAAGCGCCAGAGCGCCCGCAAGTCCGCCGGCAACCGAGCCGATACTTGCGGGTATTATTACGTCCGGCGCGGCGTAACCGTTGATTATATAAGTAACGGCGCTTGCGGCGCAGACAGGCGCTATAATAAATATTGCGGTTGCGTGCGCCTGTTTATCGTCATAACCAAGCATTTTTCGCAACAACGGCACGGCGACCATTCCGCCGCCACCGCCGAACAAACCGTTTATTGCACCCGTAAACACCCCCGCCAAGGCGCGTTTGAAAAATTTACCTTTACCGAACATATCTCTACCGTTATCTTAGTATAGGCAAAACGGTAAAAATAATAAAATTTTTTGTATGTTTAAGCGTTATTTGCTTGATTAAAATCGCCGATTATATTAAAATAATATGGTACGATTATTTATTAAGGATAATGCAAATTATGGCAAATCATTACTCAAAGAAACGCAGACTGAAATACCTGTTGGTTGCGCTTACCTGCACCGCTACTTTCGCCCTTTCGGGCTTTGCGGCGGCGTGCAATGATCCGTCCGATGACAAAGAAGACGATAAAACTACGTCCGTTGAAGATACCCAGCTTCTTAAAAACGGTAACTTTGAATTTTTTACCGAACCTAAGGACGAAAAAGCCGTTTATCTTATCAACTCGCCCAGCAACTGGTCGAGCGGCGGTTCGTCATACACCAAATCGGGTATAATCAACACGTCGGACAAGGGTTGGGAAAAACTTACGGACGAAACCCTTAAAGACGCTCTTATTTATAACAACAGCCTGAAAACGGGCACGGACGAGTATAAGGAAAATTATATCGACTATAACGGTATGCACTGGTACGATATTCCCTATGCCGACACCTACGCCGCAATACAGGATAACGATAAAAAAGACGAAGATAAGGACGACACGGAAACCGACCCTTATAAACTTATAGAAAATCCCGGCACGCACTACGACGTGCGCGAGAAAGACGGCAAATTGGTTTGCACGGTCGGGGACGAAGAAGTTCCCGTTTACGTTGACGAAGACGGCGACTACTTTTTGGACGAGCAGTTCAAGCAGCCCATTTCGCACGTGCTTATGCTGCACAACTATGCCACCAACCACAACGGCAATAAACAGTACTACTCTTCCGTAAGCGTAGATTTGCCCGCAAATACGGCGGCGGAAATTTCCGTGTGGGTTAAAACGGCTTATCTTACCGCGCAGGGCGGAGTTGAAGTTTCGCAGGACAGGGGCGCGTATATCGGAGTTACGCATACGGTGGGCTCCACTTCTCTGGGCGACCTTAAAATCACCGACATCAATACCGAAAAACTTATTAAAGAAGAAAAAACCGCAGGCGTAAACGGCTGGGTTAAATATACCGTTTACGTAAACGCGTGCGATTTTTCTTCCACCACCGTTACCCTTAAAATGGGTTTCGGCGACAAGTACAGCGTTGACGGGTACGCTTTCTTCGACGACGTAGAAGTTACCAAATACGCCGACCTCAGCGACGAAGAATGCAGTTATAACGATAATAAAACCGAAATAGAAACAAACAAAGCCAAGTGTCTGCTTTCAAGCGACGAGAGCGAAAAAGTATTCCAAGCCGACAGCTACGTGCGCAACGAAGGCTCCGTTAAAGACGACCGTTATTCAAAAGCGTTCCACTACCTTCTGGACCTTGCTTCGGAAGAAGAATACAAACCCGTCGCTTTCAACAATCTGAAAGCAGGTCTTACCGTTGACAAAGACAACTATGTTTCAGCCGACAGATACGGCGATAAGTTTGTAGGCTTCACCGCGGGCGCAAGCATAGGCGACGCAAAACTTCCTAAAGATTTCCCTTCTCTTACAACTTCGTCAGACCTGCTCGCCCATTTTAAAGCGGGAACAAACCTTAACGTACCCGACTTCGAGTACAACGGAATGTTGAACGAAGCGCTTAAAAACATATCTTCACTTCCCAAAGCGTCACAGGACGGCGACGTATTCGTAATCCTTTCCGCTTACGGCGCGGCTTACGAAATTTCGTTTGAAATGGAAATTGCCAAAGACGAGCGCAAAATAGTTTCATTCTGGGTTAAGACTTCGGATTTAAAGAGCTATACCGCGGCGACGGTAACGGTTACCGACAAGGGCAACGAAGACACAACGGGCTCTTTTACCGTTGACACCACCGATATAAAGACAGAAATAGGCGACGAAAAGGATATTTACTACGGCTGGGTTCAGTGCTTCCTGTTTATTGAAAACGAACTCGACTCGGAAAAAACCGTTAACGTTGATATCAACTTCGGCAACACCACCATTAAGGACTCTAACGTAAACAGTTATAAAGCGGGCTGGCTTGCAGTTGCAAATATGCAGACCCTTTCCGTCAGCGAAGAAATTTTCGGCTATACAAGCAGCGGCGACCACACCGCTTCTTTGAAACTCACAAAAGAAGACGAGAAAAAGACTTCGGAGTTCGATTCGGTTTACGGCGCGCAGGCGAACGATATAAAGACCGGTATTGCAAATCCTTCGACTTACACGGGCGCGAACGGCGGAAGCTCTTATATAGTAAACAACGGTAGCCTTACCCCCCCTTACGACGATAAAAACACCAACAAAAACGCCGGTCTTATAAACAAAGAATACTTCAAAAATTACAGCGGCGACTGGTACGACTCGCTTCTCTCTGCATTCAACGCAAGTTCTTTGGACGCAACGGTTGCTTGGGATAAGATATTCGGCTCTTCTTCAACACAACCCCTTATTATCGTCAACACTCTGAGACAGCACTACGTCCTTACCAAAGAAGCGACGGCGGAAACGTACGAAAATTATTATATTTACGACGAAAAGACAAACGGCTACGTTACCGCTAAAGATACCGAGTATGACAAAAACACAAAATACTATGCGCTTAAAGACATACTTAACTACGGCTTTATCGGTGAAAGCGCTTCGCTTTCGGAAAACAGTTATACAACCGTCAGCGTAAGAGTCAAAGTATCCAAAAACGCAGTTGCTTATATCTATCTTGTAGACAGCGGTTCTGAAACCAAAGACGTACTTTCGTTCAGCGCTCCCGGTTACACCTTCTACTATGACGACGAAGGCAACGTTCTCGACGAAGAATTTGACGCCGAATGGGACAGACCCGAACACAAGAGCCACATAGTTTACACCCTGCGCGACGACGGTCTTTACGAAAAGGACGGTGTTCTGTACGCGAATATATGGAACTATAACAAGGTTTACAAAGACGAACAGCAGACCTACTACACCTACGACGGTAAACTGGTAAGCTACGAAGACGTAGTTAACGGCGAAACTTATTATAAAGACGCCAACCACCAGACCGTTGCCGACCATGTGCTTGTTACGAAAGACGGCGAAGCAACCGTTTACGAATGCAAAGACGGCGAATACTATTATATAGTTAAAAGCGTTGCAAAAAACAAGGTTACTCCCTTTGATGTAAGCATTGCAAGATACGACTACACCGACCGTTCGGAAGATTATATGGTCGTAATAGACGGAAACG
>CAOMHR010000087.1 GCA_948482865.1 Christensenellaceae bacterium | reverse complement strand
TTTTCATACCTTATTATATAAAAAAAATAAAAAATACCGTCATTTTGTTGTTATTTTATTTAACTAATGTTATAATAAAATTGATTTGTTATCGGCAAAGATAACGCGGTGGAGAATACCAGTGAACAACAGAAACAAAAATAATAAAACTTCATATATTTTCACAAAGGAAACTTTGGGAATGACGCTGATGCTGTTCAGCGCAATAGTATTTTTAATGCTTTTGACAGGCAAAGCGGTTTTTGGCCCTGTAGGAACTGCGATTTGTACGTTTATGTACGGAACGTTTGGTTACGGTTCTTATCTTGTTATCGGACTGCTTGCGTATTTGGGCGAAATACTTGTTTTTGAAAAGAAGATAAAAGTGCCTTTTAAACTTGCGTTGGCAATATCTTTGACCGTTCTTATGGCTTTCTTTTTATTCCACGCAGCTTCAAGCAGAAATTTGTCCGTTGACAGTTACGGCAGTTACATAAAAGACTGTTATATCAGCGCTTCTAAAGGATATGCAGGTTATACGTTCGGCGGCGTGATTTCTGCGCTTATAGTTTATCCTTTTGCTAAGTTTACAACATTTATAGGCGCGTACGTCATATTTTCTTTGCTTACCGTTCTCGGCGGATATTTTATTTACTTTGTCGTACGCCGTCCCAGATTACGCAGGAAAGAATCGATAAACGTTGTCACAGACGAAGTCGCAGAAACTGAAATTGCGGCAAGCCGTTCATTGCGTACGTCCGAAGTTCCGCTTGAACAGATGTACGAACAAAGTGAAATAAGGCAACCCCGCGAGAAGAATCGCGAAACAGTAAGCCGTTACGAGCCTGTTCAGGATGACGAAAAGTATTCAAGGAAAAACCTTAACAGGAAAATTTTGTTTGAAAAGGGAGAGTTCGCCGCGGAAAGCTATCGCCGAAATCTTATATTCAACGAAAATTCATATTTCAACCGTCCTGTAAACGGCAAGGATACATATTTGAACAATTTTACCGACGGTAAGGCAATGTCTGTACCGCAGGATAAAAGTTATTCGGAAAGTTATCAGGAAGACGTTTTAAACCAACCCGTAACTTCCGTGCCCACAAATTACATATACGGCGATAAACCTGTGGAAAATATTAACGATTTCGAGCAGGTTTCAAGCGGCGTATATCAGATACCGCAGGAAGCCGTAGAAGAAGATTATCCGGCGGAAACCGTTTCCGAACCTGTTGAAGAATATTCTTCTGTCGACAGTGAAGAAATTTACTCGGTTGAACAGCCTGTTGAACAGAAAGCCGAGCCAGAGCCGTTTACGCCGCCGGTCCGTCAGGAAAGCAGTTTTTCGATACCTGTGCGCGAAGCTGTTGAAAAGCGTGAAGAAGTAATTGCTGAAGAAAAGGTTGAGCCGCAGGTCAAGGAAGAAAAACCTGTGGACAAGGCGGCAATCAATCTTGCAAATCTTTTCAGCGCTTCAAATCCTGCGTTGAGCGATAATGCAATTGAGCCTGATACATCTCGTATGTCTTCAAGAATGACAAGTTCAAGCAAGGCGGATTTGTTTGATTACAGCGATGACGACGATGATGATTTGGACGGGGCAGGTTTTTCCGCGTTCGGCATAACTCCCGGGTCTTCACCGGCGACAAGGGAAGTAAAGGAAGTTAAAATTGAAAGACCTGCAGTTCAGCCCGCAGTGGTCGAAGAGCCTAAGCAGGAAGAAAAGCCTAAACACGTTTGGAAAAAGTATGTAAGACCTACTTTGGATTTGCTTGACGATTATCCCGAAAGCAACAACGTAAACACGGGAGAGATAGATGACAACAAGCGGACGATTGTTGAAACTCTTACGAGATTTAAAATTAACAGCGAAGTTTCAAACGTTATTATAGGTCCCGCAGTAACACGTTATGACGTGATTATTGAAGATAAAACCAAGATAAAGCAGTCGTTGAATTATCGTGAAGCCATTGCTATGGCGTTAATGAAAGAAAATGTAACGGCTTATCTTAACTTTTCAAAGGGTGCGCTGTCAATAGAAGTTCCTAATAACAGGCGCGCTATTGTTGGGCTGAAAAGTATGCTTGCAAGCCCTGCATTTATTAACAGTAAGTCGAACACAATTACTTTTGCTCTCGGTAAAAACGTTGAAGGCGACGTTATGTGTCCCGATATTACTAAGATGCCCCACTTGCTTGTCGCAGGTACTACGGGTAGCGGTAAGTCCATTTGTTTAAGTTCGCTTCTTATCAGCTTGTTGTATAAATATGGTCCAGAAGAATTAAGACTCATTCTTGTCGACCCCAAGCAGGTTGAATTTATTTCCTACGATAAATTGCCCCATCTTATGATTAATGAAATTATTTCAGATGTGGATAAAGCAATTAAGGCGTTGAACTGGGCAATAAAGGAAATGGAACGCAGATATTCGTTATTCAAGGATATGACGGAAAGCGGTATTGCTACAAAGAACCTTGACGAATACAACGCGCATATAGCCGAAGGCGAAGAGAAACTTCCTAAGATTGTAATTATCTTGGATGAGTTCGGCGATTTGATGTTGCAGGCTAAAAAGGACATTGAAAGCAGAATAATAAAACTGGTTCAAAAAGCCCGTGCGTGCGGTATACACCTTATTCTCGCGACACAGCGTCCTTCGGTTGACTGTATTACGGGTTTGATTAAGTCAAACCTGCCTACGCGTATAGGTTTTAAGGTCAATTCGTTTGATGATGCGCGTACGATATTTGACGTTGGCGGCGCAGAAAAACTTTTGGGTAAAGGCGACCTGTATTTCCGTTCGGCGGAAAAGCCCGAACTTTCGCGTATTCAGGGCTGTTTCGTAGACACTCACGAAGTGCAGAAAGTTACAGACTTTGTTAAATCACACAATGAAACTTACTTTGACCAGAGCGTTTCCGACTTTATTAATACGGTAGAAGTTGAAGAAAGTCCTTCGTCAATGGGCGAAGACGGCGGAGCGGAGAGCGAAGCAAAGATTGACGAGACGTTTATTAAGGCTTTGAAGTATTGTATAAATTCCAACCAGGCTTCTGTATCAATGATACAGCGGCGGTTCCCCGTCGGATATATAAAGGCTTGCAAGATAATTGACTGGATGGAAAACATGAACTATATTACCCATTCGGAAGGTTCCAAGCCCAGAAAGATTTTACTTACAAGAGAAGATTTTATAAAGACTTACGGAGATATTGATGATTGATTTTTCGCAAAAGTCATTCGGAATTATTTCTTTAGGTTGTGACAAAAACAGGGTTGATTCCGAAAAACTTTTGTCAATAATTAAAGAGCGCGGCGCCGTTATTACAGATGATATAGGCGCGGCGCAAATTTTGATAGTAAATACTTGCGCTTTTTTAAATGAAGCACGCAAAGAAGCCATCGAAACTGCGCTTGACTGCGCTGCCTATAAGAGCGGTAATCTTGAAAAGTTGGTTATCACCGGCTGCTTGCCGCAAAAGTATGTTGACGAAACTTTTGACAGTCTTATCGAAGCCGATTTATTTTTAGGTACAAATGATTACGATAAACTTTTTGAAGGTTTAGAGCGCGCCTATCTCGGCGACAGGGTTAATTTGGTGGGTTGCGGACAAAAAACTTATTCCGCGGGCAGAGTGATAACAACGCCGTTACACTATGCTTATCTTAAAATAGCCGACGGGTGCAATAACCGATGCACGTATTGCCTTATACCTAAAATTCGCGGCAAGTATGAAAGTTATCCTATGGAGCGGCTTTTGGAAGAAGCGGAAAACCTTGGCGAAGTTTCTGAGCTTATTCTTGTGGCGCAGGATGTGACAAGATACGGCGTTGATTTGTACGGTCAAAAAAAATTAAGAGAAATTTTGCAAAAGTTGACAGCTCTTGTCAACATTAATAGTGTAAGATTACTTTACTGTTATCCCGATATGATTGACGAAGGTTTGATTGAAGAGATAAAAACCAATAACAAAATTGTAAAATATCTTGATATTCCTTTACAGCATAGCGAAGACAGAATTTTGAAATTGATGAACAGAAAGGGAAGCAGGGCGGAATATCTTAAACTTTTTAAATTGTTGCGCAGCAATATTCCCGAAATAGCCATACGGTCAACGTTTATAACGGGATTCCCTACCGAAACAGACGAAGAAGTAGAAAGCCTTTGTGATTTTTTGCGTGAAGCCCAGCTTGATAATTGCGGTTTTTTCGCTTATTCCAGAGAGCCTGATACTGCGGCGTTTAATCTTAAAGGTCAGATAAGTTATGTCGAAAAACGCAGACGCGCCAGAAAATTATATTCGGTGCAGCGGCAAATTTCCGCGGATAAACTTAAAAAGCGCGTCGGCACAACTTTAAGTGTGCTTTGCGACGGGATTGATTATGATAAAAACTGCTTTGTCGGTAGAGCGTATTTCAATGCGCCCGATATTGACGGTAAGGTATATTTCAATGCCAACAGCGCCGTGCAGGGTGAGTACTACAACGTCGTGATAGAAAAAAGCGACAGTTACGATTTGTACGGTAAAACGGAGGATTTTGAATAATGAACGAGCAACAAGATAACAGCGGTAAATTTTATAAATTTGCGGTAGGCAAAGGTGTAATGAATTTGCCTAATAAACTTACAATCAGCCGCGTTGTTTTAATTCCTATATTCATTTTGTTTTTTTATCTCAATTTTACCGCGCATTATTTTGTTGCATTGGGTGTTTTTTGTATTGCAGGATTAACCGACGCGCTTGACGGGATTATCGCCCGCAAGTATAACCTTGTTACAAATCTCGGGAAGTTTTTAGACCCGATTGCAGATAAAGTTCTTGTGCTTTCCGGTTTCGTTGTTTTTTTGACCGTTCCTACGATTTTTACTGCAAATCTGGATAACTGGGCGTTAATAGTAGCTGGGTGCGGAGTTGCTTTAATTCTTTCCCGCGAAATTATCGTGAGCGGATTCAGAATGGTTGCGGCAAGCGCACACATTGTTATAGCTGCAGATAAGATAGGAAAGTATAAGACGGTAACGCAAGATATTTGTATAATCGTTCTCTTAATCGGTGTCGGAATTGCAGAACTTACGGACCATTTGGCGGGGCAAATTATAAATTATATCGGGCTTGGTCTGTTTGTGCTGTCAGTTTTGCTAACGGTGATTTCAGGCATAAATTATATAGCTAAAAATATAGCAGTGTTAAAGCAATGAAGACGCACTATTTAAACGCAAATGCCGCTAAGCTATGTCTGATTGTATTCAGAAACAAAAAGTTGAACTGTGTTGAAAACGTTAAGCCTATTCTTGACGCTATGGCGGGATACGGTTACTATTTCGATAAAATATCTTTCGTGAATTTCAGCGATTCAAAAGAGATAATCCGTGCGGTTGAAGACGGTAAAAATAATTACGAAAATATTATTATTTACTGCCCCAATGAAATGGAAAATACTTTGCAAAGTTATATAGGCAAAATTTACGGCGCACAGTTTAACGGTCTTGGAATTTTGCATTCGGGTAATTCGGAAGTATTTATGTTTTATTCCGACAGCGAAAACAGGCTTCGGTTTACTGACGTAAAGAATGTTCTCGATAGTAAGTACTGCACTAAGTTTGATAAATTGTATATAAAAACAGTCGGCGCGCCTTCAGAAAAAATCAGCGAAGCGGTTGAAAAAGCGAAAAAAATATGTACAGATTTAGATTTTAACGTATACGAAAAATACGGTGAATGCTGCATTGAAATCGTTTACTCGGCAAGTATGTCTAAAATGGTTCTGGACGACGTTACGCGCGAAGTTGCAAAGACTTTAAACAACTATATTTACGCAATGGAAAACATTTCACTTGCGAAGCGACTTTTTCAGATTTTGCAGCTGCGTAGGTTAAAAATCAGCGTTGCGGAATCTTTTACGGGCGGCGGTTTAGGAAAAAAATTAGTTGACGTACCCGGTATAAGCGAAGTTTATTTTGAAGGTCTTAATACTTATTCTAACGAAGCGAAAACGGAACGGTTGGGCGTAAACGAATTAACTTTAAAACAGTACGGCGCGGTTTCCGAACAGACTGCTTACGAAATGGCTGAAGGGCTTTTAAAAGGCGGAAATTGCGACATTTGTATAGCTACGACGGGTATTGCGGGTCCAAAATCAGATAATACTTTAAAGCCTGTAGGTCTCATATATATTGCCGTCGGACTGCACGATACCGTGTCTGTATATAAATACAACTTAAAAGGCGACAGGGACAACGTAACCAATACGGCTATTAATCTTGCGTTGTTCCTTGCATATAAAACGTTAAAATAATTCAGGAGAAAAATATGAACGAAGAAAAACTTAAAGCACTTAACTCTACCGTTGCTATGATTGAAAAGCAGTACGGCAAGGGCGCAATTATGAAGCTGGGAGAGTATAAGGTAAACAGCGATTTAGAATACATTCCCACAGGCTGTCTTTCGCTTGATTTGGCTCTCGGCGTGGGCGGCGTTCCGCGCGGCAGGATTTTGGAAATTTACGGTCCCGAATCTTCCGGTAAAACAACCGTAGCTCTTCACATAATTGCGGAATGCCAGAAAATGGGCGGCGTAGCGGCTTTTATTGACGCGGAACATGCGCTTGATGCACAGTATGCTCATGCGTTGGGCGTTGATACAAACGAG
>CAOMHR010000086.1 GCA_948482865.1 Christensenellaceae bacterium | reverse complement strand
AAGGGGACTACAAAAAATGTTGGGGCTTCCGGTAAAGCCCGGAACGCCGATAATTTCAATGGTGACCCGTCTTGTATCTCATAAAGGGCTTGACCTTGTTACCAATATAATTGAAGAGTTGTTACATGACGACGTCCAATTTGTTCTTTTGGGAACCGGCGACGCACATTTTGAAGGTTATTTTAGCGACCTTGCAAGAAGATATCCTGAAAAAATGAGTGCAAACATTGTATTTAACGGCGATTTATCCAGAAAAATATATTCGGGCTCGGATATTTTCCTTATGCCGTCAAAATCTGAACCTTGCGGATTGTCGCAAATGATTGCCTGCCGTTACGGAACAGTTCCTATTGTCAGAGAAACAGGCGGACTATACGACAGCATAAAACCGCTTGAAAACGGATACACTTTCGCTAATTTTAATGCGCACGATATGCTGCACGTTATACGGGAAGCCGTTAGCGATTATAAAAACAAGTCAAAATGGGAAAAAATAATGTATCGCGCCGCAACAACCGATTTCAGCTGGAATCATTCGGCGAGTGATTATGAAAATCTCTATTTAGATATGCTTAAATAAAATTTACAACTTTTATAGGAGAACTTAATGAGCACAACTATTACCGAAAAAGAAGTTAAGGATTTAATCAAGGGCAAATTATCAAGATATTTCGGAGTCAGCCCTACCGAAGCTTCTAAAGACCAAATTTATAAAGCAGTTGTCATGGCTGTGAGAGATATTCTGCTTGAAAAGAGACAACAGTTTCATAAAAAAGTAAAAGCAAAACGTGCAAAGAGAGTATATTACCTTTGCATGGAGTTCCTTTTGGGGCGTTCGCTGAAAAATAGTTTATATAATCTTAACGCAACTTCGATTTTCGAAAAAGTTGTTTCTTCATACGGATTATCGCTTGACGAACTCTATGAACAGGAACCTGACGCAGGCTTAGGTAACGGCGGTCTCGGTAGATTGGCTGCATGCTTTATGGACGCTCTTGCAACGGGAAATTATCCTGCAATGGGTTTTTCATTGCGCTATGAATACGGTCTTTTTAAACAAAAAATCGTTGACGGCTGGCAGATGGAATTGCCCGATGTCTGGCTTCCCGGCGGTGAAGTTTGGCTGACACAAAGAACGGATAAATCTTTTATCGTAAGATTTAACGGACAAATAGAAGAGAAGTGGACGGAAACAGGGCTTAAAACGGAGTATATAAACAGTAAAGAGATTGAAGCCGTCGCCTATGATATGATGATTTCCGGTAAAGACAGCGAAGCTGTTTCGGTTTTAAGACTTTGGAAAGCTAAGCCCAGACAAGATTTCAATATGAAATTATTCTCTCAGGGTGATTACTATCAGTCTATGACTGAAGAAAATGATGCTGATCTTTTGACAAAAGTTTTATATCCTGCAGACAATCACCTTGCGGGAAAATCGCTCAGACTTAAACAGCAATATTTCCTGTGTTCGGCTTCGATACAAAATATAGTTTCCGACCATAGACACAGATACGGCGATTTAAGAGATTTGCCTAAATTGGCGGCAATACATCTTAACGACACGCATCCGGCTATGGCTGTTCCCGAGCTTATGCGAATACTTGTAGACGAATATTTCTACGATTGGAACGAAGCATGGGCGATTACAACCGCAACCTGCGCGTATACAAACCACACAGTACTGGCGGAAGCCCTTGAAACCTGGTCCGAAGACCTGATAGAAAGAACTGTTCCCAGAATTCACTCAATTATCAAAGAAATTAACAGAAGATTATGTGAACAGCTTTGGAATGCTTTCCCTGGCGAATGGGCAAAGATTTCAAGAATGTCTATAATCGAGCATGACAGAATTAAAATGGCAAATCTGTCGGTTTACGGCGGTCATAGCGTAAACGGTGTTTCTGAACTTCATAGCGATATAATAAAGAAGTCGGTATTTAAAGATTTTTACGATTTTTCTCCTGAAAAGTTTACTAACGTAACTAACGGCATTGCTCACAGACGTTGGCTCAACCAATCAAATCCGGAACTTTGCGCTTTACTTGATGAATGCATAGGTACAGATTATGCGCTTGACAGTTCAAAACTTATCGAATTCAAAAAATATGAAAACGATAAAACTGTTCTTGCAAAACTTGACGAAATAAAATTAATCAAAAAGAAACAGTTTGCCGAGTTCGCCAAAAAGAAGCAGGGAATAGTAATTAATCCCGATACAATATTTGACGTTCAGGCAAAAAGATTGCATGAGTATAAGCGCCAGCTTTTAAACGTTTTAAATATAATCGATTGTTATCTTGATTTGACTGATAATCCCGATTTAAACGTTGTGCCTAAAACGTATATTTTCGGTGCAAAAGCAGCACCCGGTTATGATATGGCGAAAAAGATTATTAAATTAATCAATTTCCTTGCTGCTGACATCAGAAAAAATCCTAAAATCAATGAAAAATTGAATGTTGTATATATGGAAGATTACAACGTTACAATGTCTGAAAAACTTATGCCCGCATCTGAAGTTTCAGAACAGATTTCGCTTGCAGGAAAGGAAGCAAGCGGCACCGGTAATATGAAATTTATGATTAACGGTGCGCTGACAATCGGAACTTTGGACGGCGCAAACGTTGAAATGGCTGAATGTGTCGGTAATGAAAATATTTTCATATTCGGTTTAAAAGCGAATGAAGTTGACGCGATTTGGCGTGACGGTTATAGTTCAAGCAAATATTATAACGAATCTCCTAAACTGAGAAGAATTGTTGAGTCTCTTATAATCGGTTTTAACGGTCAATCTTTTGCAGATATCGCAAATTATCTTTTGACTGAATTACCAGTGGCGGATCCTTACATGTGTATGGCTGATTTCGGCGCTTACAGTAGTACGCAACAATCTATTTCAAAACTTTATACCAAAAATAAAAATTTATGGAACCAAATGTCTCTTAACAATATTGCAGCCGCAGGCAAATTTTCTGCAGACAGATCTATAGCCGATTACGCAAATAACGTTTGGAATCTTAAATCAATAAAATAGAAAATGGGCTAAATGCCCATTTTCTATATACTATGTCTGACATAATAACTATTCAGGATAAGTTTAACAAATTATTCTTGCCAAAAACTTAAAAGAATTGTTGAGTCTTTATAATTGGTTTTAATGAGCAATTTTCTGCCAACCATATACTTAAATTCTTTTATTTTTAAAAATTTTGTGTAACTGATTTTTATTGTTAGTTTTGCAAAAGTATTCGTAAAAGCTGTGTTTTACGAATACTTAAATATGTTTATTTATTAACCACCCACTACTATGAGTACAGATTATTACGTGCAAAGAAATAACAAAAATTTGGAAACGATCGAGAGATTACTTGAAAATGATCTCCCGACTTTCTGTTATGATTATTTTCTTGCAATTGACAGTCAAACAAGTACTTTAACAAGACTTAACTATGCACATGATTTGAAGATTTTTTTCTACTTTTTATCGGAAAAAAGATTCCGCGGAAAATCCGTAAAAGATTTTACTTTGGAAGATTTGAATCAAGTTACAAGCACGGATATTGAATATTTTTTGGGCTTTCTCTCCCACTATTCATATTGCGGCAAACAGCATAATTGTAATGACAGAGCTAAAGCCAGAAAATTATCGTCTGTTAGGGCAATGTTCAAATATTTTTTTAATAAAGGTTTTATAAGCGTTGATAATACAGCTAAAGTCGCTACACCAAAAATCCACGAAAAGCCAATTATCAGACTTGACGGTAACGAAATATTTAATATTATCGATACCGCAGAAAGCGGAAACGGACTTACGCGCCACCAACTTGCCTACCATGAAAAAAATAAAGTCAGAGACAGCGCCATACTAATGCTCTTCCTTGGTACAGGTATACGTATCAGCGAGCTTGTTGGGCTTAATAATGACGATTTAAATTTCAACGATAATTCTTTTATTGTTACTCGCAAAGGCGGCAATAAAACTATTTTATACTTTGATGATGACGTTGCGTCTGCATTGCAGCGATATATTGAATATAAAGATCAGACCATTGATATAACAGGCGATACAAACGCACTCTTCATATCTAATAATCAAAACCGCATTACAGTGCGTGCAGTTGAAAATCTTGTCATTAAATATGCTAAAATCGTCTCTCCCCTTAAAAAAATTTCCCCGCATAAGTTAAGATCAACTTACGGTACAGCGTTATACAAAGCAACCGGTGATATATACATTGTTGCAGATGTTTTAGGCCACAAAGATGTCAACACTACGAGAAAGCATTATGCCGCAATAAGCGACGATAATCGCCGCGCTGTGGCGGGTAAAGTAAAACTTAAACGTGACGATGAATAATAACAAAAAGACAGGTAAAATAAAACCTGTCTTTAATCTTCATCAATTATAATTTTATCAATTTTAATTACGGCATCGTCACGTATATCAAGACATTTTCCGCAGTTATCGCAAATTTTTTCAGGATCCAAGTCGCAAATTTCACATTCAAGACAACCTATGCACTCTCTATCGTACAGTTCGCACATTTTTTTATTATTCGTATTCATCTCATTTCTATTATAATATAAAAATACTATAAAAACAAGCAAAAACATAGAAACAAGCGTTTGATTTTTGTAAAGTTTTGTGATATAATAATTTCAAGAGGTGAAAAGATGAAAAGTCTTAATAAGGCTGACGAAGTTTATAAATATATTGAAAAATTTATTTTAGAGAATAACTACTCTCCTTCTGTCCGTGAAATATGCAAAGAATGCGGATTAAAGTCCACCGCTACTGCTTTTGATTACATAAACGAACTTTGTAACCGTGGTCTCATAAAAAAAGCAGGAGTAAAAAATCGTGCGGTAGTTTTAACGCAGCAAGCAGCTGCTACCACTGTTCCGCTCATAGGAACTGTTGCGGCAGGTCAACCTATATTTGCTTCTGAAAATTACGACGGTTATTTTTCAATACCTGGTAATTACTTTTCAGGCGAAGATTTGTTTATGCTTAATGTAAGCGGCGATTCAATGATTAAAATAGGTATGTATAACGGCGACAAAATAATTGTTAAAAAACAGGAATCGGCTGATGACGGCGATATAGTTGTTGCACTTGTAGACGATAGCGCCACTGTAAAACGACTATTCAGACGTAACGGAAAAATTATCCTACACCCTGAAAATGATGAAATGGATGATTTCATATTTGACGAAGTACAAATACTTGGAAAAGTTGTTGGTCTTTTAAGAGCATTATAATAAAATACAAAGCGGGTATTGCATACTTCCCATTGAGTATAAAAATAGTTGCATTTTCAAATAATAACAGAAAGCTCTCGAACAATTTGTTCGAGAGCTTTTAACTATACGTTAATGAAAAGATAAATTCAAATTTATCTTATATTTATTTATTCAACCGTATAATTTCCGTTCGTGCTGAAGGACTTTTCGACTATACAGAAATTAATACAAGCCAAAAGGCGTAGCGATAAGCCACGCCTAATGCATTCTTCTTGCTCGCATTTTACCGCTATTCCCTATGGAAGCTACGGAATTAAGCCATTTCAAATTGACTTCAGGTACTCTACTTCCTGCTTATTAAGTTTTCTGTAGGCGCCCCTATCGAGTCCGCGTAAAGTTATTTCACCTATTTTAATGCGTTTTAGAAGTGAAACATCTTTACCTATAGCGGCAAACATTTTTCTGATTTCTCTATTTCTGCCTTCTGTAATGGTAACGTGAATTTTTGTATATTCTTTATTCGTTTCGACAATGTGCGCTTTACATTTTTTTGTCATAACACCGTCTATTTCGATTCCGCTTCTGATCGGATTGAGTGCATTTTCAGTAATCGTTCCTTCTATTTTTACCAAATAAGTCTTAGGAACTTCATTTGACGGATGCGTAAGATGCTGGGCAAGATTACCGTCTGTAGTAAGAATAATGAGTCCTTCGCTGTCATAATCAAGTCTTCCGACCGGATATATCCTGCCGACGTTATCAGGCATTAAATCCAATACCGTTTTTCTGCCTTTATCATCGGATACGCTGCATATATAACCCTTAGGTTTATTCAGAATATAATATTCATTTTTTTTAACGGACACAATATTACCGTTAAATTTTATTTCATCGCCTTCTACAACGTCCAAACCCAAAGTTGCTACTTTACCGTTTACCAAAACCTTGCCTTCCTGAATCAGCCTATCGCAATCTCTTCTCGACGCCACTCCGGAAGAAGCAAGATATTTATTTATTCTCATTATAATAGTTTCCAAGTAATTTATTTACTTAATACTATATAATTTTTCGGTAAAAAGCAAGTCATTTTCGCTGTAAATTTCAAGTTCGGCAATAACTTTTTTATCATCAACAAAATATTCTTCTTGCAACGGTTTGATTATAAAATTTATTTTAGCAGTATTATTTATTACTTTACTTTGGCAATTTAATATTTTACATAGTACATTGTTATACATAAATATACTGTTTTCATTTAATTTTAATAATTTAAAATCCCTGAAACAGTTGTCTATTATCGTACAACTTCTTTCATACATATCCGGACAATTCAGAACTACACAAACAACATCCATTCCGTTTCGTTCTGCTGAAGACACAAGGCATC
>CAOMHR010000085.1 GCA_948482865.1 Christensenellaceae bacterium | reverse complement strand
TCAATCCCGCTGCCTTCGCGGATATCCTTCATTGTGGACGTATCGTTTGAACGAGAGACATTGTAAATCTTCGACTCGGCAAACTGAATTGCTTTGACCGCTTCACTGCCGGATTTAGCAAATTCGGCGATATCTCTCGCCGCGCGTATAAGGCTTCTGTTTACGCTGTCGCGCTTGATTATTTCAAGATAATATTTAAAATTTGCTGCCGACGGAGTAATCTGGGCAAGCTCGGTAACGTATGAAATACCGCCCGCTTTTTCAAGATTTTTATCGCTCTCCAATCTGTCGCAAAGAGTGACGATATCAACAGGTTTGCGCTCGGCAAAAACCATTTTCATTGCGGATAAAATATATTGGTGCGATTCCTGATAAAAATCATTTTTATCAAGTTGTTCCAAAACTTCCGCAAGTATTTCATTATCAATAAGCATACAGCCCAAAAGCGCCTGCTCAGCGTCAAGATTATTGGGCATAATGTTATTTTTGTCTGACATAGTACTTTATATCCCCATCAATTTTTCAAATTCGGCAAGAGTTTCTTCAAATTCACGCATCGCAACTTCAAAAGGTTGCGTTTTTGAAAGATCAACGCCGGCAAGTTTTAAAAGCGAAACAGGGTCGTTTGAACACCCGCTTGAAAGAAACTTGAAATAATCGTTTACTGCTGTTTCACCTTTCTCCAAAATGCGATTGGCTATGTTTATAGCCGCCGTTAAACCGGTTGCATATTTATAAACGTAAAAAGCGCGATAGAAATGCGGAATTCTCATCCACTCGCATGACACGTTATAATCGTGAACAATATCTTCGCCATAATACTTTTTACCAATTCCGGTATATAAATCACACAGGACTTCTTTCGTCAGCGGTTGCTCTTTTTCCGCAAGCGTATGCGCTTCATACTCGAATTCCGCAAACATTGCCTGTCTATGCAAAGTTGCACGAATACTGTCAAGATAATAATTTAAAAGATACTTCTTAAAATTTTCATCCTTGGATTCTTTTAACATATATTTAAGAAGCAAAGTTTCATTTACGGTACTTGCGACTTCGGCAACAAAAATAGTATATTGGCTCTTTGCATAAGGCTGATTATTCTGAGAAAACCAGGTATGCAAAGCGTGCCCCATTTCGTGCGCTATAGTAAACAATTCGTGCATGGTAGGCTGATAATTTAAAAGCACATAAGGGTGACAGTCGGGACAGCCGATACTGTAAGCTCCGCCGCCCTTTCCTTCGGTTTCTACAACGTCTATCCAGCGCTCGTCAAAGCCCTTTTTCAAAAGCTCCTGATACTGCTTACCCAACGGAGCAAGCCCCTTAACCACAATATCGTACGCCTGTTCGTAAGTGTATTTTACGTTAACACCATCTACAAGCGGAGCATAAACATCGTAAAAATAAAGCTCATCAAAGCCTAGTATTTTCTTTCTGTCGGCTATATATCTGTGCATAGCCGATAAATTTTTATTAACCGCTTTTATAAGGTTATCATATACCGACCTGTCCACATCTTCCGAAAAAAGCGCGTGTTCAAGACAGGATTTGAATTTGTATGCTTTGCTTAAAAACACGTCTTTTCTGACGTTTCCGTAATAAACAGAAGTGATTGTATTTAAAAGCGAAGTATAGGCTGAATAATATTTTTCGTATGCTTCTCTGCGCTTTTCACGGTTTTCAGAATGAAGAATTATTCCGTATAAACCGTGGCTCAAGTTTACCATTTTACCTTCCCACTCAATTTCAGGCAAAGGCAAATCAAGGTTGTCGATCATAGAAAAAGTTTCGTAAAACGAACCTAAAATTTCACCTGACATGCCTATCAATCTTTCTTCCGCTTCTGAAATCGTATGCGGTTTGCGCGCTATGATTTTGCGCAATTCGTAATCATAGTCGGCAAATCTTTTATCTGACAAAAGCGAAGTAAGATAATTCTCGTCTTGTTTAGCCATTTCAGGTTCAAAAAACGAAAGCGCGGTTGCATATTTTGAATTGAGAGCGCCTACTTTTGAATAATAGGCAGTATACCTTGAAATCGCCGCGTCTTCGTCGTGGCGCACATGTGCATATACCGCAAGTCTGCTGAGATTTTTATCAAATTCATCGTTTGCTTTAAAAAATTTTAATAAAGTCTCGCTCTCAGAAAGTTTACCGGCATATTTTGCAAAATCAAGCGATTTTTCTGTGTCTTCAAAAAATCTTTCCCAATCTTCATCAGATGCAAAAATATCTTCTATCTTCCATTTGTATTTTTCATTCACTTCGCTTCTTTTCATTACTTACCTTAAAAATTTTATTTACTACAATTCATACCGTTTGGAACGTCAAATGCAAAAAATTTGTGCAGGGCAGAAAAAAACTTTTTATATTTAAGCGACCAATCCGTGACTACTCCGAAAACCTTCGACTGTTCGAAAGCGCCCATATCGCGGCTATCGTTGCTGACATTACGGTTGTCACCCATTAAAAATACTTTGCCGTCTTCTACAAAAAAACCTTCGTCCGTGTTACAAAAAGTATTCTTATGATTATTTTTGTCATTGTTTGTATCAAGCACGTAAGGCTCTTCAACTAAAACAAACTCATCCTTTCCCTTATATTTTATAAACAGCTCGCCGTCAATAAGTTTCAAGCTGTCGCCGCCCAGCGCAATTACTCTCTTTATAAGCGGGTCGTCATTTTCCCTTTCAACAACTACTATATCGCCGTAAGTAGGTTTTGCATTCTTTAAAAGATACACATAATCGCCGCCGGCTTCGTACTTAGTTGCCGCTCCGTAAAGCGTAGGC
Source organism: Christensenellaceae bacterium (assembly GCA_948482865.1). Classification (GTDB taxonomy): domain Bacteria; phylum Bacillota; class Clostridia; order Christensenellales; family Borkfalkiaceae; genus Coproplasma. The sequence continues at coordinate 3,891 of CAOMHR010000085.1, read as the reverse complement.
TGCATAGATTTATCCACTACATAAACACCGGTATAGTTTGTGACGAACAAAATCTCACCAATAAGAAAAGCGGCAACAATTACTATTAGTACGTTAAGCGCAATATTAAGTTTTTTGTTGCCGTCTTTATTAAAAAGGCTGGCGTTTACGTCTTTCAACATTCTTTTAAAGCCACATTAAATTATTTACAGCGTACTCTTTTTCGCAATTAATACAGAATTTTAAACTATGAATAAAATCGGAAAGTTGCTCCCCTTCCAAATTTTTAAAATACTTGCTTTCTATAATTATTGTCTGCCAGACCCCGCCCAATACGCTTTGACCGTATTTATATATCTGACCGTTATCAACGTCTTCAAGCGCAAACATAACTTCAGCTGTTTCATCACAGAAAAGGTCAAGTTTTAATACGCTGTTTACTTCGGGCGCATATTTAGGCGTATTCATTCTATACGTAGACAATCCGCACGGCGAATAAATGCCGCTGATTCCGCGCTCTTTGGTAACAATCTGCGGTACCATAATATTTCCCACAAAGAACATACCGCCAACAGCCTGCGACCGCGGCGCCGCGACTGTAAAACAATCGATACCGTTTTTACTGGAATACATCACTCTGCATTTTTTCTGGCTGTTTTTGAACAATCCGCTTATTTTTTTAACCGTTATTTTTGACCAGACAGTAAAACCGTTTGAATATTTTGCATAACAAAGCACAAACACGGTAGCGGTCTTCTCGTAAACGTCGAGAAAAAACTCATGACCGCTGTCCGAAGTTTTTCTTTTATATTTGCAAAGCGTCCACTCCCTGACTGCTGAATCCTTACATTCTTCCGCCATAAATAACCCGTATTCTTCCACTATACCCTGATTATCAAAAGACGCAGTTGCTATAAGATTGCATTCTTCGTCAACAGATACCGCAATCTCGGACATTTTGGGAATGAAGACCTGACGGTGTCTCAAATGCTTATCAAGGAATAAAAACATATCAGCGGAACTTCTCACACCTATAGAAGAATCGCAACGTACGGAATAGGTTATAACGCTGTCATTTACAAACGTCGGATTTATACGCGAAAAAGTATCGTACGCCCTGTCGTAATCAAAACGGTTGTCGTTTGTCGAACACATAATCATTACGGGACATTTAACGTTGGGAGCATAAGCCTGCGAATCGATTGCTGCAATAAAACGGTATCTTTCTTCATCCAATTTAACGTCGTCGGTATCATATTTACCGACGCCCGAATAAGCCTTCCACCCAGCAGCGCACACAGTAAGCATACAGGCAAACTGCTTGATTGAACCGAGTTTCCAGGCAATCTCGCCACCGTCGCGTATCCCCACAACAGCAACGGCTGTAACGCCTGCTTTCGATACAAGATATTTGCGCGCGTAAATACCGACGGCAACCCATTCATACCAGCTGGTTTTATCTGCAGAATCATCGACAAAATCTTTATATCTGCCGCACTTTGCCGTATTTGCATAAAAAACGTTTTCGGGATAAACTGTTGCCAACTCGCAATCTTCCCATTCGCCACGGTAATCAACCATAAATGCCGAATAACCCTTATCGACAAACAGTTTTAAAAGCCCTTCATCAACGCCGTCGCAACTGTCCGGCAGAATAAGAACTGTTTCGCCCGAAGGATTCTTTTCGTCACAGGCAAAAACCCCGAAAATTTTTACTCTTCCGTCACCCGTTTCCCTTCCCAAAAAGCTGATACTTTCAAATCTTACTCCGTCGACAACCTTTTCGCACAGAGTTACGGGATGAACGTCAAGCGAATCGTCAAAATCATTCCATAAAGTCGAAGGGGTCAGAATATTAGGCAATTTTTCTCCTTTAACCGTGTGAAAACCAAATAACAAAAAATTGCGTCAAAACGCGACAAATGTATTTGATTTTTTTTGTTGTTACACTTATAATATATTTTACTTAAATATTATAGTCCTTTTACAAGAATAAATCAAGCGTTAAAATGGAGTTTGAAAAAATGGCTTTAATTTCGGTTTCCGACGATCTTGCAAAAAAATCATTTACAAGCGTCGAAAACAAATTCATACTTAAATATCTGCCCCACCTTGAACCGAATTCGGTTAAGGTGTACCTTTTTTCACTCTATATTTACCAAAACGGGCTTAAGTCTTATTCAATTGGAGATTTTTCACAAAAACTTTCGCTCACGGAAACGGAGATTATAAATTACTTTGAGTATCTTGAAGAGCTTGAGCTTGTTGCGATAGTTTCCCGTTCTCCGTTGGAAGTAAAAATTTTGGAAGCAGACAATCTCAGCGGTACACCTAAAAAGTTTAAACCCGAAAAATATGCCGATTTTACCAAAAACGTGCAAAACATTATAAAAGGAAGAATGATTTCCCCAAATGAGTTCAGGGAATATTTTGTACTTCTGGAAGACTACGGTTTTGAACAGAATGCGCTTATAATGATAATAAACTACTGCGTAAATCTGCGTGGAGATAAAATTAACTATCAGTATATTAAAAAAGTAGCAAAAAGTTTTGCCGACGAGAAAATCACCACAGTAAAACGCGTAGACGAAAAACTTTCCGCTTTTACTTCTTCCACGCCTTCGCTTATAAAGATTTTCAATGCAGCGGGCATAAACAGAAAGCCCGATATAGACGACGACAAACTTTATAAAAAATGGAGTTCGGAATTTCAGTTTGAAGACGACGCCATTATATTCTGCGCAAAACATTTTAAAGCAAAAACCGTTGAAAAACTTGACGACGCACTGTGCGAGCTTTATAAAAACAAAAAGTTTGACGTTAAAGAAATAGAAGATTACTGCAAAAATAAAAATTCGGTGTATACCGCTACTTTGGAAATTGCAAGAGCGCTTGGCGTCTATATGCAAAACTCGGCGCCGTACATTGAAAATTACGTCAACGTCTGGTACAACTACGGATACTCTTTCCTTTGTATGAAGTCGATAGCAAACTATTGCTTTAAACACGGTATGAATTCTTTCGAAGATATGAACGGATTCATAAACGGACTTTATAAAGAAGGTATTGTGACCGACCAAAATGTCGGCGAATATATTGCAAAACTTGAAGCTGACGACAGGTTTATCAAAGAAATTTTAACCGTTTGCGGACTTACCAGAAAGCCTATCAACTGGGACAAGGAAAATCTTACAAGATGGCGAAGCTGGAATTTTTCCGACACAATGATATTGGAAGCGGCTAAACTTTCCTGCGGAAAATCAAATCCTGTTGCTTATATCAATGGAATACTTTCCGGCTGGAAATCCGAAGGGATTTTTGAAACCGAAAAAATCATTGCAAAACAACCTGCATACAAAACCGCAAACAGCGATCCGCGTTCCGAACGCGCGGCGGCAGAAGCGCATTTTTATGATTTACGGCATACAGCCGAAGACAAAGCCGAAAAAGCGCTGAGAGCCGCCACTTCCGATGAAATTTACGGAGACATTCACAGACAGTTAAACGAACTTGCCATAGAGCTTGCGTTCGCAGAAATACGTGATGCTGAAAAAGCCGAAAGCATTTCGCAAAAAATTTCATTACTTGAAATCGACGGCGATAAGCGTCTTAAAGAGCTTGGCATAAATAAAGCCGACTTCACCCCCCGTTACTCATGCCAAAAATGTAACGATACGGGATACGGCAAAGACGGAAAACCGTGCGAATGCATGATCAAATTTTTATCCGAAAACAATTAAAAACGGACGGGTTTACCGTCCGTTTTTAATTTATTCATAACCCAATTAAAGCAAGTAAAGGTTCGGAAAAAATTATAGCCAACGCCGAATATACAAAAATCATAATTAAACTGATAATTATTCCCGCAACGGCAAGCCCCCTGCCGTTCAAATTTTTTTTCTTCACTCCCGA
>CAOMHR010000084.1 GCA_948482865.1 Christensenellaceae bacterium | reverse complement strand
GTCTTCGGTATTTTCTATTTCGGGGAAATTGAGCGGACTACCGTATTTAACCGAAATTTCATTATAAAGACTACCGTCAACATAAAATTTAACGCTGTATACAGCGTTGGCTTTATTGGTTTTGCAGCAACACAAACAAATTAACGCCAAACTTGCCGCAAAAAATGTTAATAAAATAATCGTCCATTTTTTCATTTGTATTTTATACCACATCACTCTTTCTCAATGGAAAATATTGGAAATAATGCCAAAATCTCCCTTAATACATATTAAACTACAAAATACGACAGGAAGTCAAGCCTTTATTAATGATTTTAGCTCTTTCAAAAGCAATTCGTTCTAAAATTGTATTAAAAAAAATAGATTAAGGTATGGATTTATTCTTTTTGCCAACCGATATAAGACAAGCGTTGACAAATATTAATATCAATTATCTTTCGGAACTAAGGATACGCAAAGGACAACCGGTAATAGTTGAGTATAAAGGAGAATATAAATATCTAAATCCGTTTGGAATAAGTGAAGCCGAACGCGGTGGATTAACCGTAAATGAAATTTCGCCTATAATAAACAGCGCCACGTGCGGCTGTATATATAATTATACGGAGCAAATGAAAAGCGGATTTATTACCGTTGGCAATGGCATAAGGATAGGTATAGCAGGAGAATACGTTACAAGCGGCAGTGAAGTTGTTGCCATTAAAAATATCACTTCATTGAATATAAGGGTACCGCATATAGTTTCGGGCTGTGCAGATTATATAGTCGAAGCGTTACTTTTTAAAAGTTTGCATAGTATTTTGCTATACTCGAAGCCGGGTTTTGGAAAAACCACAATGCTACGGGATATAGCCACAACAATCGGAAAAACACATAAGTGTAACGTACTTGTCTTTGACGAGCGAAATGAAATTTCGGCAACCGACGGGGAAGGCAACGGATTTAATTTGGGCGACAGAGTTGATGTTATCCGTTGCTATCAGAAAAAGGGCGCAATTGCAAGCGCAATCAGGGCTATGAAGCCGGAAGTAATTATTACGGACGAGTTATACGGTGAAGCAGACGCGGAAGCAATTAAGTATGCGGTCGATTGCGGCATTTGCGTAATCGCTTCGTCGCACACAGAACGGGAAGAAAATTTGATAAAACTTCCTTTTGAGTATTATGTAAAACTTACAGGCGTGGGCAGACAACCTATTATTTATGATAAAAATTTTAATACTTATTGCCGTAGTGGCGTTGACGACTTCGATAGGGGTATTTCTGTCGGCAAATAAAAAGAAGAGAATGCAGGTTTTTTCAGAGTTGTATGAGTTTAACGAACAACTGATTCTTACTCTGAAATTTTCCCGTTCGTCAATGAATACTATTGCCGCACCGTTTAAATTCGTATCTAAAATATTAAACGGCGAGAGCGTTTTGAAAGGTGCAGATGATACGGTTGTTAGGGATTACGTTCAGAATTTAGGTAAAACGGACGCTCTTTCACAGGTGGATTACTTGTCCGAGAGAAAGCAGACGTTAAAAAAATATAAGGAAGAAAGCTACACCGACTATAAAAAATACAGTTCGCTATATGTGAAAATATTTTTTCTGATCGGAGTTATGGCGGCAGTTCTTTTAGCTTAATGGATATAAGTATAATTTTTAAAATCGCCGTCGTCGGCATAATAGTTACCATAATCTGTCAGGTTTTAAAAAAATCGGACAGGGATGATATTGCTACGGTTGTAAGTCTTGTAGGGTTAATAATAGTTTTGACGGTAGTAATTTCTATGATTGCCGACCTGTTTACACAGATAAGGCAATTGTTTGACATTTTCTGATGTATATATTACGCCTTTGCTGTATTGCCGTAATAACTGCGGTTTGCGCTTTAATTTTAAAAAACCATAAGTCCGGTCTTGTGCCGCTGTGTCTGACTGCCGGCGGTATAATAATGTTTTTATACGCTTTCGATTATCTGACTGAAAGCGTTGAATTTATTAAATCATTTACCGAAGGCGCAGGAATAGACAACGACATTATTAGAATAATCTTTAAAATTGTAGGAATAGGTTTCCTTGTAGAGCTTACAGCAAGTTCCGTTAAGGAACTTGGCTTTGAAAGCACTGCGGACAAGCTGGTTTTATGCGGAAAAATAATTATATTCGTAGTATCCGTCCCGATACTAAACAGTACATACAAAATCATTGTATCACTTATAGAGCTGGTGTAAAAAAACGGTTTATTTTACTTACATTTTTAATTTTGTGCGCGGTTTTAGTAGCTGTAATAGGTGGGATTAGCGCTATTGCGGACGGCGACGGCGGAGAACAGCTGTCGGAAAGCATCTCTGATCTTTTGGAAGATCTGGACTTGTCAGAACTGCAAAAGTACTTAGATGAAAATTCTGACAGCTATCTATATAATTTTGGCAGCACCGCGTCCGAAATAGTCGAATATTTAGTAAAAGGAAACCTTAATACCGATTACAGCGGATTTATAGGCGAACTTTTTTCCGTAATATTTAAAAATGTAATTAAACTTATACCTGTCTTTGCTGAAATAACGGCAGTCGCGCTTTTGTCTGCGATAGTGAGTTCGGCGGAAGGTAGCTTGCTTGGCAAATCGACTTCCAGAATAGTTCATCTTGCGTGTTACGCGCTGATTATTTTATTGCTTGCTTCAATGCTGGTTGGAATAGTTTCGGACTGTATTACCTGTATTGACAGTGTAAAAAAGCAAATTGAAATTATAACGCCAATACTTGCAACTTTAACCGTACTCACAGGCGGAACAGGAACCGCTGCCATTTATCAGCCGTCTGCAATTTTTTTGTCGAGCGGCGCAATAGAAATTATTAGCGGATTCATTTTTCCGGCGACTATTACGGTTATAATTTTAAATTTTATGTCAAAACTCAACCCGCAAATGTCTTTTACCGGCGTATCTGCGTTTGTGAAAAGTATAATGAAGTGGGTAATAGGAATTACCGTAACGGTATTCAGTATTTTTATTACCGCGCAAAGTTCGGCATCATCGCTGTTTGACGGTATTTTATTTAAAGCCACCAAGTATGCGGTAAGTAACTCGGTTCCAATTGTTGGTAATTTCTTATCCAGTGGTTTTGATATGCTTACGTCTGCCGGTCTTCTTATAAAAAGTTCGGTTGGCGTGTGCGGTTTGGTTTTGCTGTTATTCGAGCTTTTAGGACCGATAATATTGTTGGCTTCGTTCTCCCTTATATTAAAGTTGGTTGGCGCAATCGTGCAGCCGATAGGCGAAAACGTTCTTTACAATCTTTTGTCAGACCTGTCAAAGGATATAGAATATTTCATTGCGGGGCTTTTGACGGTTGCATTTATGTACTCGCTCATAATAATGCTTATTATTAATTCGGCAAACAGTTTTATATGAAAACATATCTCTTGACGGCGGCAGCCGTAATATTTTTATCAGTCATAGTTTCTCTGATAATTCCGCACGGTAAATTAAATAAAACCATAGTTTTCGTAATGCGGATGGCGTGTATCCTTGTTCTGATTCAGCCGATAACGGGGATTTTTAAATTAAAACCGTCTTCCACAGGGGAAACGTTATACGATACCGAATACGTTGCTTCGGTTTATACAAAAAACCAGAGCGAAAGCCTTGAAAAACTTTTATATAAGGAATATACCGAAGAATGCGACTGTCAGGTTAATATTGTATACAGCGAAGGGAAATTTAAGGTTGATAGCGTAAGTGTGCAGACAAGTTCTGAAAACGATAAATTAATTTCAGATATTTACGCATATTTGAAAAAACTCGGATATATAAATATAACAGTATATGCGAAAAGTCCTTGATTACGTGAAAGAGAATAAAAAAATTATCATAGTGGTCTTGCTTATTGCAATACTTATCGGCGCCGTATATTTTATTAACAAAAGTACAAAATTGTCCGACGTGTCCAAAACCGATACTCAGAAAAGCGTGACGGAAGTCAAGCTGATCGGAATTTTGAGTAGTATTGAAGGGGTTGGAGCAACGGACGTTATGGTATCGGAAAATGACGGAGAGATCCAAGGTGTGGTAATTGTTTGCGACGGAGCAGACAATATAATGACCAGAAGCAACATTTTAAACGCTGTTTCAACTGCGTTAAACATTCAAAAAAATATTATTGCAATCTATTCAATGACTGTATAAGGAGAACTTTATGACCAAAAAGAAAAAAATCATCGTAATGTCATCACTCGTATTTTTACTTGCGTTAACTGCAGTTTTAAACGTACTGCTTGCTAAATCCAGAGTAGCTAACGGCGACAGCGCATTGGCGACTGCAAACTATTTCACCACTTACCGTACCGAAAGGACGACTACCAGAAGCGAAGAACTCGTTCAGCTTGACAGTGTTATCGCGCTCTATGAAGAAGGTAGCGAAAAGTATAACGAAGCTGTTAATATGAAGATGAAGTTAGTTGAAATTATGGAAAAAGAGCTTGTGCTTGAAACCATGATAAAATCAAAAGGCTTTGCCGACGCGGTTGTTTCAATAGGTATGGATTCTGATAACGTAAATGTTTTCGTAAATTCAAACGAGCTTGACTCGAATACTGCGGTTACAATTTACTATTGCCTTTCCAAAGAAGCAAACGTAAAACCCGGCAATGTAATAATTATGCCTGTTTACTCACAAATTTAAGTTTGTAAGTTGCAAATTTTAAAATATTGTGTTATACTAACGCTAAGGAGATAATAATGGCACACATCAGGCATGACCCCACGTCTACACAGAAAGGAAAAATTACTTATAATTCCGGTATAGTCAGCGGTATTGTTTCGCTCGCTATAAGCGAAGTTGACGGTGTTTCCCTTCTCAATTCAAAGAACAGGGGTATTAAACTCAATTTTGATAAACAAGGAATTATTGCTGATATAAGCGTTAAAGTTGACGCATCGTATAACGTGCCGTCGCTCGCTTTCAGAATTCAGCAGTCCATAAAGCACAACGTCGAGTCGATGACGAAATATAAGGTTGCGAAGGTTGACGTTCATATTCAGGACGTAAATTTCCCCGAAAATTCGGCATTGTAAAATATTACGCTATTCCCTTAAATTTTTTAAGGGAATATTTGTATTTAACGGAGTAAAAATGAGAACGGTAGCAAGAGAGACACTTTTTAAGATAATATTTGCTTCGCAATTCAACAGCGATTGTGGCGAATCTTTTAAAAGCGCGATGTACAAAGGAGAAAAATTAGATAATCAAGATATTTCTTATTGTGAAAGCATTTTAAAAATTGTTGAAGAACACAAAGAAGAATTTGCAGATATTCTGGATAAGCATTCAAGACTTTTCCCCGAATCGCGCCTTTTCCCTGCGGACAGAAGCATTTTGTTTATTGCGCTTGCAGAAATACTGTATTTCGGCGAAGTGCCGGCAGCCGTTTCCGTAAATGAAGCGGCGAATATTGCTTCAAAATATTCTTCTGCAAAAAGCGCGTCCTTTTTAAGCGGAATTCTTGCCGAAATAATCAGGGAGAAGAACTGTGTATAAAATTATAGACGGAAAAGAGATTGCAGCAAAAATGCGTGCAGATATAAAAACGCAAGTTGAAAAATTCACAAAAGATAACGGCAGGCACATAGGGCTTGCCGTGGTTCTTGTCGGTGAAGATCCTGCTTCGCAGATTTACGTCAGAAATAAAATAAAGGCATGCGAAGAAGTGGGAATAAAGTCTTACTCATACCGCCTTGACGGTGCGGTAACACAGGAAGAGCTTGAAAACCTTCTTTATGAACTGGCGCAAAATAATGAAATAGACGGAATACTTGTCCAGCTGCCGTTGCCTGACCATATCGATAGCGAAAGCGCGCTCAGGATTATTCCGGATTATAAAGACGTGGACGGCTTTTCTGAAAATAATATCGGCAAATTATGCCAGGGTAAAGAAAGCATAGTAGCGTGCACCCCTAACGGCGTTATGAAGATGCTTGAAAGCTGCAACGTTAATCTTTGCGGTAAGAAAGCCGTGGTTGTCGGCAGGTCAAATATTGTAGGTAAGCCTATGGCATTGCTTCTTTTGAATGCGGATGCAACGGTAACCGTATGTCACAGTAAAACTCAAAATCTGAAACAGGAATGTTTAGGCGCAGACGTAATTATAGCAGCGGTCGGTAGAGCTAAGTTTATTACTGCCGATATGGTCAAAGACGGCGCTGTTGTAATTGACGTAGGAATGAACAGGGCTGAAAACGGTAAACTTTGCGGCGACGTTGATTTTGATTCGGTTAAAGAAAAATGTTCATATATTACCCCTGTACCCGGCGGGGTCGGACCTATGACAATAACTATGCTGATGTATAATACTTATTTGTCGGCGATAAGGAGCAAAGGTTGATTTCTTATAAAGAAAAGTACAATGAATATTTGACCGGTTTTGACGGTTTGCTTGAAGATTTTTGCCGCGGGTTAAACTGTAAGCCCGAAAAGTTGGCGGAAAGTTTAAAATACAGTTTAAAATCGGGCGGGAAAAGGTTAAGACCTGTACTTATGTTTGCCGTGGGCGAATTATTGGGAGTTGAGCGTGAAAAATTATCGAATTATGCCCTTGCTCTCGAGTTAATACATACTTATTCGCTTATTCACGACGATTTGCCCGAAATGGATAACGACGATTACCGCCGTGGCAGGCTGACGAACCATAAAGTTTTTGGTACGGGGAATGCGGTTCTTGCGGGCGACGGACTATTGAACACTGCCTATTCGTTGCTTTTCGGTGAATGTTTTAATGGAAACGAGTATGTTTCCGCCGCAAAATTTATATGCGATTGTGCCGGAATAAACGGAATGATTGCAGGGCAGTCCGCCGATCTCGAACACGAAAACGACGAAAGCGTTGACGAATCTGTATTAAACTTTATTTATGAAAATAAGACGGCAAAGTTAATGGTTGCGGCAGTGGTCGTTCCAAGCATACTGTGCG
>CAOMHR010000083.1 GCA_948482865.1 Christensenellaceae bacterium | reverse complement strand
ACGAAGCAGTGATTGCGGCAATTTATCTTGACGGCGGAATCGAAGCGGCGAAAAAGTTTGCGCTTTCAACGCTCGACTTTAAAAGCAAGCCGGGTCTTGAAAATTTCAAGGGCAAATTGCAGGAAGCGCTGCAATCGGCGGGCGCGCCTTGCCCCGTATATAAATGCAAGGATATAGGCACGCCGCAAAAACACAAATACGTAATAACTTTAAATCTTTTCGGAGAAAGTTTTAAGGCGCAGGCGGACTGTATAAAAGCCGCCGAACAACTTGCGGCACAAGCCGCGCTGAAACACCTTAACAAAACAAACGGTAAATTATGACGACATTCAAACAGATACAATTAGTAGGATTCAAGTCCTTTGCGGACAAAACGACCGTGCCGCTCGGCGAAGGGGTAACCTGTATAGTCGGACCTAACGGTTGCGGCAAATCTAACGTTGCGGACGCTATTCGCTGGGTTCTCGGCGAACAGTCGGCTAAAATGATGCGCGGCTCGCAGATGATGGACGTTATTTTCGGCGGTACCGAAGCGAGAAGACAGATGTCTTTTTGCGAAGTTACGCTTACCTTTGACAATACCCAGCGTATGTTCGACATCGACTGCGACGAAGTGGAAATGACAAGACGCCTGTACCGCGACGGCGACAGCGAATACCTTTTGAACAAACAGCCTTCGCGTATGAAGGTGCTGACGGGTCTTCTGCACGGCGCGGGCGCGGCAAAGGAAGGCTATTCCATTATCGGACAGGGCAGAATAGAACAGATTATGAACGCCAAGCCCGAAGACAGGCGTTCCATCTTCGAAGAAGCCACGGGCATAGTGGTTTTCAAGGACAGAAAGGCGGACGCGGAAAGAAAGCTGAACGCTTCAAAGGATAACCTTTTTGTGTTTGCCCAGCGTATGCAGGAAGTCGAAAGGCAGATAGGACCTTTGAAAAAGGCTTCCGAAAACGCGTTGAAGTACAGGGAGCTGTACACGCAGCTGCGCCACCACGAAATGAATTTGTACATAGTCCGCCACGACGGCGCCGCCGGCGAGCGCGACAGCCTTAATTCAAAGGCGGAAAAGATAAATAAGAGAATAGAAGAAGTGACCGCCCTTTCGGAACAGCTTTTAAGCGAGTACCAGACCCGCCGCGACGAGCTGGCGGCAGCCGATTCGGAACTGAACGACTTATACGAAAGACTGCGCCGTTACGAAGTCGGCATTGAAAAAAAGAGCGGAAAGTCACAACTTTTGTTTGAAAAAGCCAGCTCTGTAAGGGAAAAACTTGCGTCCGCGCAGAACGATATTCTCGTTTCCACAAAGCGCATAGACGATATCGACAGGGAAATCCGCCGCGCCGAAGCGTACGGACAGAAAAACGGCGAAAGGTTGGATTCGCTCCGTTCGCAGACGGAAGGTTTCCGCACGGAAATAGACGAACTTTCAAAAAAGATTGCAGACTACGAATATATGACGGGCGAGCATAGAAAAAAGGTTTTGGACACGTTTAAAGACCTTTCCGATATGCGCCAGAATATGGGTTCGCTGTCCGCGCAAAAACAGCTTCTGAAAGAGCGTCTCGGCGAAATTAAAAAGGATATGGAAAATATCCGCGAAAGGCGCGACGGTCTGCGCGGGGAGTACGACGAGAGTTTCGAGCGCGGAAAAACGCTGTCCGAGCTTTTGGGCAACGAAAACAATCTTTTGGAACAAGCCGAAGCAAAGACGCGCGAGTGCGACGAAAAAATCCAGTTTTTAATCCGTCAGGTCTACGATACGCAGGCGCAGATTGTCAGCCTTAACGACAGCCTTACGACTTATCAGGCATTGCGCGACAGGTTCGAAGGTTATATTTATTCGGTCAGAAAACTTTTGAATAACGCCAAGACGGACGGCGAAGTTTCGGACAAAATAGAAGGTCTTATCGCGGACGTTGTAAGTTGCGACGGCGATTACGAAGTGGCTATTGAAACGGCTTTCGGCGGCGCTATGCAGAACGTAATTACAAAGACGCGCGACGACGCAAGATTTTTAATTGAGTATTTAAAGCGCAACCGTATGGGCCAGGTGACCTTCCTGCCGATAGAAGCGTTGAGACCCAAGACCGAAAACAACGAAATAAAAGCCGCCGCGCACGACAAGGGCGCGATAGGCTTCGCCATAAATTTAGTTAAATTCAATAAAAAGTTTGAAAACGTAATCCACAACCTTCTGGGCAATACCCTTATAGTGGACAACATTTCAAACGCAACCCAGATTGCGCGCCGCTATCCTAGGGCGTTCAAAATAGTAACGCTGGATGGCGACGTCATTGCAACTTCCGGTTCTATGACGGGCGGCTCAAAACGCGAGATAGCGGGCAACCTTCTTGCAAACGAAAGGCGCATAAAGGAAATAGAAGAGAGCATTGAAAGCAAGAAAAGCGCGTTAAACCGCGCTGAAACAAAGCGTAAGGAACTGGAAGGCTTGCAGTCGCAGGCAAACGCGGAACAGCAGGAGCTTGTCGCACGTTTGCAGAACGCAAGGGTGGAACTTTCCGCCCTGAACGAAAAGCAGTCTTCTTTAATGCAACGCGTAACTTCCGCAGAAAGCGAGTACGCGGCTTACGGTCAGTCGTTGCAGGCTCTTGAAGACAGGCTTTCCAGCCTTGACAGCGAATACAGCGGCGTATCCAAGGGCGCGAGCGATTTGTCCGAGCAGTCGGACAAGGCTTCGTCCGCGATAAACGATATGAGCGCGCAGTACGACAAACTGACTGCCGAGCGCAACGAAAAAGCCGACAGATTAAACTCTATTCTTGTTGAAATAGCGGCTTTGGAGAGCGCGGTCAAATCAGGCGCGGAAAATATTGAAAGACTCAATTCCGAAAGGGAACAGCTCTCCGAAAGGCTTGAAAGCACCAAAGCGAGCATTCCCCGCATTGAAGAAGAAATGCAGTCCTTCACAAAGCAGGCGCAGCAAGCCGCTCTTTCAAAGGAAGAGCAGGCTGTGGTGGAAGATCTGAACAGACAGGTTTCGGAAAATCAGGCGCGCAAAGAAGAGCTTAACCGCAAGATGATGCAGTACGACAGCGACAGGCTCAACGTCTATAAAGAGAAGGAAGAGCTTACCAAAAAGCAGTCGCATATAGAACTCGCCCTTCAGAAAATCGACTCCGAACTCGAATATCTCCAACAGCGCATATCCGAAGAATACGGCGAAGATTACGAAGGCTGTCTTAAATACAAGGTGGACGATTACGACGCTTCTTCTGCGGCGGCAAGCATTTCGAATTTAAAAAGACAGATTACAATGCTCGGTCCCGTCAACCACAACGCGGTCGAAGAGTACGACGAACTTTCGCAGCGCTACGAAAAAATGACCGAAGAAAAAGCCGACCTTGAAAAGGCTATCGAAGATCTGACCACCGCGCTGGACGATATCCGCGCCGAGATGATTAAGATTTTCGACGCAGGGTTTAATACTATAAACGAAAACTTTAAAAAGACGTTTAAAGAGCTTTTCGGCGGCGGCAAGGCGGAACTGCAGCTTGACTACACCGACTGCGACGACCCCCTTAACGCAGGTATCGAAATTGTAGCTTGCCCCCCGGGCAAAAAGCTGACAAAAATTTCGCTTCTGTCGGGCGGCGAGCGCGCGCTTACGGCAATTGCAATCTTGTTTGCCATTATCGGTATGCGCCCCATGCCTTTCTGCGTGCTGGACGAAATCGAAGCGGCGCTGGACGAAGCGAACGTTGCAAGATACGCGAAATATCTGAAAAAGTTTGCAACCCAGACCCAGTTTATAGTAATCACACACAGAAAGCCCACAATGGAAAACGCAGACATTCTGTTCGGCGTAACCATGGAAGAAAAGGGCGTTTCAAAGATAGTTTCTGTCAAACTGTCCGAAGTCGAATCAAGACTGGGCGGCGACACTGTTATGTAGTTTACGTAAATAGTTTAATTGTATTTCCGTAAAGGGGGCTAATTATGGGCTTATTTTCAAAACTTAAAAACGCGCTGAAAAAGACGAGAGAAGGTCTTGCCAACGCGCTTTCAAACCTGTTTTCAAAAAACAAACTTGGCGACGAGTTTTATGAAGAGCTTGAAGAAATTTTAATTTCCGCAGATATTTCCGTAACCACCGCCGAAGACGTGGTGGAAGAGTTGCGACTTGAAGCCAAGAAAGAAAAACTGAAAGACAGGGAATTCGTAACCAATCTTTTAAAGGACGTTCTGGAAGAAAAACTGACGGAAGCGGAAGAGCTTGAAGTAAAATATCCTGCGGTTATAATGCTGGTAGGCGTGAACGGCGTGGGAAAAACCACGACTGTCGGTAAACTTGCCAACTATTTTTTAAGCCGGAAAAAGAGCGTGACTGTGGCTGCGGCGGATACCTTCCGCGCGGCGGCGGCGGACCAGCTTACGGTATGGGCTGACCGCGCCAAAGTGCGCATTGTCAAGCACGAAGAAGGCAGCGACCCTTCCGCTGTCGTGTTCGACGCTCTGACTTCGGCAAAGGCGAAGGGAACGGACGTTGTGATTATCGACACGGCGGGCAGGCTTCACGTTAAAGCCAATTTAATGGAAGAGCTTAAAAAGATGTCGCGCGTGGTAGAACGCGAATGTCCGCAGTCCAATTTTTACAAACTTCTGATACTTGACGCCACAACGGGCGGAAACGCAATAAATCAGGCGCAGGTCTTTGACGAAGCGGTGGAGCTTGACGGCATAGTTCTCACCAAGTTGGACAGTTCGGCAAAAGGCGGGTTTATTGTATCACTTTGCGGCGAATTGGGTATACCCGTGGCGTTTGTCGGAACCGGTGAGAAACTGGAAGATATAGAAAAATTCGACTCCGAAGAATTTATAGAAGGACTGTTTTAATTATGACCGAAAAGCAGAAAATGCTTGCGGGCGAACTGTATGATTCGACCGATAAACAACTTAAAACCGAACACGCCCGCGCCGTTGAACTTTGTTCCAAGCTGATGGATTTCAGACTGACGGACGAAGAGCGGTGCGAAATTGCGAAAGAGCTGTTCGGCAAAACTGGTAAAAAAGTATATCTTGCTCAGGGTTTTTGCTGCGACTACGGAAGCAATATAGAAGTGGGCGAAAATTTTTATACGAACTACGGCGTATGTATCCTTGACGTGTGCAAGGTAAAAATAGGCGACAATTGCCTTATTGCGCCGCAGGTCGGTATATACACAGCTTGCCACCCGCTGGACAGGAAAATTCGTACCGACGGCTTGGAACTGGGAAAACCGGTGACAATAGGCAACGATTGCTGGATAGGCGGGCAGGCGGTAATTAATCCCGGCGTAACGCTGGGCGATAACGTGGTTGTCGGCAGCGGCGCGGTGGTTACCAAGTCGTTTCCTTCCAACGTGGTGATAGCGGGCAACCCCGCAAAGATAATAAAAAAACTCTGAAAATTGTAGGTTTTTATTTAATAATTTAAGGCGCGGGACGATAAATAAATCGTCCCGCGCCCGTTTTTAATAAGAAGTTTTACAGGTCGTCCGCGTCCTGAATAGGTTTTTCACCGTCCAACGGCGTTCCCGTGTAACTTCCGTTCGGGTCAAAACTGTCTTTAAACGTAACCGCCTTATTTGCAGGTTTTCGAGTTTTTGCCACAGTTCTTCGTCCCGCTGGTCTTGCTTCCGCAATTCTTATTGCCGCAGTTCTTAGTAGTAGACTGCTTGCTGTTTTCGTTAGTTTTTCTCATATTTTCTCCTTTTGAAACGGAATGTGCAATTCAACTTCGCCCTGACTTGCCTTACAAAGGGGGCACACGTCCCAAGCCTTAGTAGAAGTATGCATGTAACCGCAGTCACTGCAAATATAAAGTATGGGTGTTTCGTTGGAAAAAAGCACGCCTTTTGTAAACGCTTCGTGGAGGTATCTGAAAATCATTTCGTGCCTGACTTCGACTTGGGCTACAAGTCTGAAAAGTGCGGCAATGTCCTTAAAACCTTCTTCTTCCGCGTCCTTGGCAAATGCAGGATAAATACGTGAATGTTCTTCGTGTTCGTCTTCGGCGGCAAAGCGTAAACTTTCGCCTAAGTCACCGCCGTGATAGGGGTAACCTGCGTCGAGTTCGATATTGTCAAGAAAAGTTCCGTATTTGTTTAATTCCTCAAAAAATCTTCTTGCGTGAACCGTTTCATTCTTCGCAAGAACTTTTACAGTGTCTGCAAGGGTAACGTAACCCTGTGCGTTGGCGTTTCTTGCTATCAATTGATAGCGCATTCCCGCCTGCGATTCGCCTGCAAAACTTCTTGCAAGATTTTTGTAAGTTTTAGTCTGGTCAAAATCCATAACTGTCCTCCGTCAATTGTATTTTGCGTAAGTTGCGGGCATTTATTCGTCTGACAGTTTGGTATTATTTATATAAAGCGGAAAATTATTGACATTTATCCGCCGTTAAATTAAAATAAACTTAAATGCGGATATGGCGGAATTGGCAGACGCGCAGGACTTAGAATCCTGTGGGCGACCGTGCAGGTTCAACTCCTGTTATCCGCACCAGTATTTTGCACTCGTTTTTACAGCAACGGGTGCTTTTTTTACGCTTATTTTTAAAAAATCTTACACAAAAGCCCTTAATCTTTGGGTACGTTTTGGGTATGCTCGTCCAGAAATCCAGATATTTTATTTAAAATACTGTGATATTTCACGCGCAAAATATCCAGTTTTTCGTCGTCGGAGCGGCTGCCGTCAAAGAATAGAGCTTTGTCAAGCTGTTCCGGGTGAGTGTAGGTGCTTAACGTCATAGCAATATCTGCGTGTCCCATATACAGCGAAACTGTTTTAACATCTAACTTTTGAACGCAAATTTGGATAGTTCCGAAAGTGTGCCGCAAATCGTGCAGGTGGTACTCGTCAAGCCCATACTTCATAATCTTATCCACTTGCGATAGTTTCAGTCCGAAAAAACTTCGAGCTTCAATATTTCGGATTTGCTGCATAAGAGTATATAGTTTTTTGACGAGCGGGAAGAGCGGTATATCTCTATCGGAACCGCCCGATTTAGTTCCAGGAATGTGCAGCACGTTACTTTGAATATCGAAATCGTTC
>CAOMHR010000082.1 GCA_948482865.1 Christensenellaceae bacterium | reverse complement strand
CGAAGTATTTTTCCGCAAATGCGGGAAAAATCTTTTTAACGAAGCGGTAAGTTTTTACCCGCCGCAAATATTTTTTGCCGCGCGGCTTTACGATTCCCGCGCCGCCCGTAATTATCAGTTTTTCGGCTGCGCAGGGGTTTTCGGAAAGAAATTTCAGCGCCACCCTTGCTCCGAACGAATGGGCTATTATGACGGGCTTATTCAGATACGCGGCTTTAATAAACTTATCAAGCCAAAGCGAATAATCGTCCACCGACCACGCCGAAGTTATGGGCGCGCTTGCGCCGAAACCCGGAAAATCGGGCGCGGTAACCCTGTAAAAAGAAGATAAAAATTTAATCTGGTAATAAAAACTTTCCTTTTTGGAAAGGTAGCCGTGCAAAAACAAAACGTCGCGCCCGCAACCTTCCTGCAAAAGAGAAACATACCTGCCGTCTAAAAGAATTTTAAAGCTCCTTGACCATCACAAGACAGTCTTCGCCGTCGGGATAGTAGCGCGAACGCGCGTACACCCCTTTGAACCCGCATTTGAGATACAGACTCATAGCGGCGTAGTTTGAAACGCGCACTTCCAGAAACAGCTTTTCAACGCCTCGCTGTTTCGCCTTTTTGAAAAGTTCGGAAAGCACCGCTGTGGCGACCCCGCTTCCGCGGAAATCTTCCGCCACGGCGATATTGTCTATATCGGCGGTGTCCTGCGCGGCGGTAAAACCGCCGTAACCTATAATTTCGCCGCCGTCTTCGGCAACCACGCCCGAAAAATTTTCGTTCCCGAAAGAAGAAGCCAGCATTCCGAAAGACCACGGCTCACACGGGAAGCACTCTTTTTCAATTTCCGATATGCGCAGAATATCTTCGTATTTCCAGGGGCGGATAATCATTTTCTGTTCTCCTCCGCCTGTGATTTCCTGACGTACAGCGCGTAAAGCGCGTCCGCGCTTATATCGGCGCTGTTTTTCACCGCAGTTTCCAGACACTCTCCCGCGTTGAGCCTTGTATAATTTTTCAGATCCAGCGGCTCAGTGCCGAAAAGGGGAGAAAGGCTTTCCGCACGTTCGCGGCTGATATACGCGGGGGGCATGGTAACCGCCCTGCCCGCGCCGTAGCCGCAGACGTAATAATAACCGTGCGCCGCGTCTATGACGGTATAAAAATTTTCGCTGTTGACATTATATGCAATAAGGTCGAAAGCGGTTACCGCCCTGACGGGCTTGTCCGCGCCGACGGCAAAACCCTTTGCGGTGGCTATGCCTATCCTTATGCCCGTAAACGACCCCGGTCCCGTTACAGCGGCGAAAAAGTCGCACTCCGCGGGGGTCAGGTTCACAGCGTCAAGCGCCCTTTCCACTTCGCCCATAAGCACGCACGAATGTTTCATGGCGCAGTCTTCTATATAGATAAGTTTTTTTGCCCCGCCCTTTTGCGCAAGCACGGTAAGATAGCGCGACGACGTGTCTATCGCAAGAAAATTACTCATAAACAATCTTTCTCCCGTCCGCAGTTTTTTCAATCGTAACTCTTCTGACTTTTTCGGGCAGTACCGACGAAATATTCTGCGCCCACTCTATAAGGCATACTCCGCCCGCGTGAAAGTAGTCGCAAAGTCCAAGACTTTCCGCCTGCTCGCCGCTGCTTAAACGGTAACAGTCAAAGTGGTAAAGTTTTCCGCCGTAATCATTCATATAGGCGTAGGTCGGCGACAAAATTTCATCGCTTATCCCAAGCCCCAGCGCAACGCCCTTTGCAAACACTGTCTTGCCCGCGCCCATTTCGCCGTCAAGCAAAACCACGTCGCCGCCCTTTAAATTTTTTGCATACCGTTCCCCGAAGCGCATAGTCTTTTCGGGGCTGTCAGAAATAAATATTGCCATTTTAATACCGCGTCAGTCAATCACTTTTAGCGTTCCGAATTTATAAGTAACGTTGTAATTTGCGGAAACGTCGTTTCCGCGTTCATCGTAAACAACGTATTGTTCCGCTCTGTTTGCCGTAATACCCGCGTCGGTTAACGAACCGGTCACCTGCACTTCCATTTTGTGCCCGCCGGCAAGCGCGCCGAAAGATATCCACCACTCTCCGTTTTTAAGCGGAGTTCCGTCGTACTCTTTTTCTGCGCTCTGCGTGGTCACGGTAATATTTCTGGGGCTGATATCAATGCCTTCGCCGCGGCTGCCCTGCACGCTGTCGCAGCTGAAAATTATGTTGTAATTGCCCGAAACTTCGTACCCCGCGGCGTTGTACAGCCGTAAAGGAAGCGCCTTTATAGCATCCCAGTCAAAACCGTACGCATCGGTCACTGCAACCGAAGACGGGTCAAACTCCATTCTGAACCCTGCGGGCAAACCTTCTACGAACCAGTCGCCGCTGCCCAGCGAATGTCCCAGCCCGTCGTACTCGCACGCGAGATAGTACAAATGCACCGTTATAAGCGTACCCGCTCTGACCACGGTAAGGTTGCCTTCGCCCGAAGTCCATAATACATTTTTAACGGGCTTGCCGTCGGGGTCGAACAACGTTATGTTCGTAACCCGGCTTGAACTTGTTCCCACGTCGGTACGGCTACCGCCGAACTGCGCCCTGTAAGTATATCCTTCCTTGACAAGCGCGGCAAGTTTGCCCTGTTCAACCAGGCGGTTTGCAACAAGCGGCTTGCCGTCGTACTCCTTCGTAACGTCCGCGGGCTTGATTATACCTAAATTTATTTCTTCTTCCAAGCTGTCGGACGAACCTGTTACTTCTATCTGAACCCAGCCCATACCGTCAACGTAAATTTCAACCCAGGCGTGCGCGTTTTCGGTGGTGATTTCAACCCACTCGCCCGCGGCTGTCGCGCCCGTATAACCCACGGTATAGCGTGCGGGTATGCCAATCATTCTAAAAAGAAGAGTAGCCGCGCTGGCGTAGTGGCGGCAAACGCCTTCCTTATAGTCGCGTAAAAAACTTACCACTGCGTCGCTCTCTTTGTCAAGCGCTTTGTCGTAATCAAGATTATATGTAGCCGCGCCCTGCACGTACGACGCTATTTTGGCGGCAAGTCCGCTGTCGGAAGCATTGAAACCCTGCGCGGCGATTACCTGTTCGAGATAGTCCGCAGTACCTTTCGGAACGGCAAGGTAATTGTCGTAGACAAACTGCCTGTACTCGCGCTCCGCCGCGGTAAGATTTTGAAGATACAGTTTTACCGCGCCGCCCTGCAGATAGTTGTAGGGGTAATAATACAGCGAATAAATTTTGCTTGCGTCGCCCGAATACAGCACATCGCTCTGCTGGATATTATATCCGTAATCGCCCGAAGCAAGGTAGTACGGCAGGTAGTAATAACTTCCCATAACCTGTACCTGCATACAAACGCTCTGCTGTCCTGCCCCGCCCAAAGCGAAGCCTGTAAGGTAGTTCATACCGTACTTGTTTTCGATTGTACCCGAATAAGGGTTTGCGGGATTCCAGCCTGCGCCGGTATATCCGCCGTAGCTCTGCAAGCGCATATACACTTGCCCGCTTGTTTCCGAGTAAACTTTCAATGCGGTTTGCGGCTCACCACCGCCGCCGATGGTGCCGTTTCCGCCGCCTATACCGCCGCTCAGATCCAGATCGCCCACGCCGCTTTGCTCTCTGTCGTAAACAATGAGCCAGCCCCGCTTTGAAACCAGCCTTAGTCCCGAAGTGACGTCCGCGCCCGACGGAGAGAATACCGTCACGTCAAAAGTGTTGTACGACGAACCCACTTCGGTACGGCTGCCCGTCACACGTATTTCGTAAGTGTAACCTTCCGCCAGAGTGCTTTTCACTTCATAACTATTATTGGTAAGCGGCGTACCGTCGTACATTTTGCTCGCGCCAGCCGTAGTTACGTACAGACTGCCGAATTCGGTTACGTACAGGTTGCCGTATTCTTCAACAAAGGTATATCCGTAAGTTAGGTCGTTGCCCGCGCCGTCAAGCACTTTAAAACTGTCGACGGTGAAACTGTTGGGCTGTTCTCCTATCTGGGTAATAGAACCTGTAAATGTAATCCCCGCTTCTGCTCTGTGTCCTTCCACCGTGGCGTCCGAAACAAAAACGGGATTAGAATAAATTCTGTTTACTATCTCGTAACTGTCGCAGGTCAGCGGATGACCGTCGTAAATCTTTTCCGCGTCGGAAGAGCGGATAATTATCTCGCGCTTCAAAATATTGACCTGTTTTGAAAGCAGGGTAATTTCGAAGTTCGAAGACAAATCGTTGTTGTTATAGTCTGTTATTTTTGCGCTGCCTTCTTCGAAATACAGAGTGGCGGCGCCGATAGCGTACTCGTCGCAAAGCACGGTCACGGTTACCTGCGTTTCGTCCACAAGGCTGTATTCCGACACGCTGCGGAAATAGTACTCCGAAGTTATAACGCTGTTTACGGGCGCGCCCGTAAAGTAAATACTGTCAAAACGGTAAGTTACCGTTACAGGTCGCTTTGTGACTTTCAGCGCGCCGCAAGTCACATGAATATCATAGTTAGAAGTCCTGTCCGTTTCGCCTTCGGCAACGCCTAAGGTGATTTTGTTTTCCGCTTCGCCCACGGTTACGATTTCAGCCGCGTCCGAATATGTAAATCCGTGACCGTCTACCAGACCATAAGGACTGCCCGCGTCTACATTTGCGGAAGGATTGGAATGGGGCGTATTGTCGTACACCCATTCACCGCCGTCGGTGGTGACGCGCACTTCGCGCTTTGCAACCGTAACCGTACCGTAAATGTAAGTTATGCTGTAACAGTCCGTAACGTCGTCTTCGCCGCAGGAAATCGTAACGGTAAGTTTGTTTTCGTAACTGCCCGCGTTTACAAAGGCTTCTATTTCCTTGCGCGAAGCCTGATGTCCGTCAATAAGCCCGTCACACCTGAAACTGTCCACGTAATGGTCGCCGCCGTCGTAGACCCAACCGCCGTCCGCGGTGGTCACGGTCAGCTTTTTGCCTGTGACGGTGAGAGTACCGTCAACAACCGCTATTGCGTAGTTGCCCGTAACGTCGCCAGCCGCGGAAGAAATGCGCACGCTTGCCGCAACGTTCGGGCTTTCGCCTACGTCCGTCTGCGAACCGCTTACTTCCGCCTTTAATTTATGGTCTTTAACCAGCGCGGGCGTGTAAGCGGAAGTCACCGTGTACTCCGCGCAGGTCAGCGGCGCTCCGTCATATTCCTTTTGCGCGGACCCTGCGGTAACCGTGACGGGTCTCGGGAAGACAGTCAGTTTGCCGCTTGCAGTTTCCACCGCGTAATTTGCGGTAACGTCCCTGCCGTAGGAGTCGGTAATTCTTACCGTTGACCGAACTATATAATTTACGCCTTCTCCCGCATTAGTCTGCGAACCTGTGGTCGCGGCGGTAATTTTATGTCCCTTAACAAGTTGGTCGGGTTCAGCCGCGCCGTAAAGTTTGCCGGTCAGGGGGTCGCCGTCGTATATCTTTTGCGCGTCGCTCGGTTTTACGGTAATTTCGCGTTGCGTGACTTTCAATATGCCGCCCGCAAGAGAAATTTTATAGTTCCGCGTAACGTTGTTGCCACTTGCGTCGCGGATTATAACGGAGCCGCCGACAATTATATTTGCGCTTTCGCCCGCGTCCGTCTGCGAACCCGACGTCTGCGCGGCAACCTTATGTCCGCCGACAAGATTATCTCCGCTTACCGTAGAACGGGTCAAGGGCGCGCCGTCGTATACCTTTTGCGCGCTGCCAGCCGTCACTGTTACAGGTCTCGGCAAGACGGTAAGATTTCCGTACTCGTAAGTTATATCGTAGTTTTCGGTTACCACTTCGCCGTCGGCAAGTATGTTTACGGTAATTAAATTTTTCTTTTCTCCGACGTCCGTTACAGACGTATATGAAGAAAGTTCCGCGCTCTGCCCTTTGGCAAGCCCCATTCCCTTTCGGTCGGAAATATCGAACGCAGACCGCGTATGCGCCAAACCGTCGTAAGTCCATTGCCCGTCGCGCGAAATTACGGTTATCGGTCGTGGCGATACGGTAAGCGTTCCCTTAATCAGGTTTATAGCATAGTTTGCTGTTTTGTCACCGTCGGCGGACAGTATTTTTACATCCGCGTCGTTTTTGCCTATTCCCGCAGCTACTTGCGAGCCTGTGAACGTAACTTCTTCGTAATGGTCCTTGACCAATGCGGGCGAAAGGTCGGAAGTGAGTTTATACTCGTTTGCTTCCAGCGGTTCGCCGTATACGGTGCTGCCGCTTGCGGTGGTGACCGTTATCGGTCTGGGTTTTACGGTCAGCGCGCCGTTTACGTAAGTTATATCGTAGTTTACGGTTAAATCGGACGAGCCTGCGAAAACTCTGATTATAATTTTGTTGTTTATCTTGCCCGCGTCGCGGATTTCGGTATCGCTTTCAACAACGGCTCTGTGTCCCGCGACAAGCGCAAAACCCGCCGTGGAAGTAATTTTATAAGTCGGGTCGCCGTGTACTTCCTCGTCGTAAATCCATTCGCCGTCGGCGGTTGTTACAGTTACAGGGCGCGGTATAATTTTAATTACGCCGTCCGCAACTGCTATTTCATAGTTTGACGAAACGGGTTTACCTTTCGCGTCGCAAATTTCAACCGTGCCGTCCGTCACCCTGTTAACGTACTCGCCCGCGACCGTGCCGCCGCCGTAAGTCTGCCCGCTTACGACATGTCCCGCGGCGAGATTTTCGCCGACAACCGCGTTGTGGGTATGCGAAGCTCCGTCATATACAATTTCCGTGCCGGCTGCGTACACCGTAACGGAACGGGGCGTGATTTTAAGCGTACCCCAGAAATATTCTATATCGTAATTGGCGGTGACTTCGCGCTCGCCCGCAAAAACTTTTACTTCTATAACGTTAGCGCATTCGCCCACGTTTGTTATATCGGAAATTGCGGTTGCGGTTACGGTATGTATATCGCTAAGCCCTTCCTGAAAGTATCCGTTGAAACTATGCTCCGCTCCGTCGTAAACCCAGGTGCAATTCTGCGAGTTTACGGTGAGCTTTGCCGCCGTGACGGAAAGCGTGCCGTAAAGCACGGTTATATCGTAATTCGAAGTAGTTTCTTTACCTGTGCTTTTGTTGTACGCGCGTATTTCGCAGACGTTTTCGGCA
>CAOMHR010000081.1 GCA_948482865.1 Christensenellaceae bacterium | reverse complement strand
ATAAAAAGAGCGTGGTTAGAATGACAAACAAAAAGCGACACCGCTCAGAATGACATTATAAATTATTTCCCGTTTGATAAGGGACAAAATAAAACACCCCGCAAAAGGCAAGGGGGCAAAGGTATAGGAGGATATACTTATGAAAACGAGTATGAAAATAAGTAAAGGAGATTGTTCGGCTGCCCGCAGAATGACAAGGCGCAGTTTGCTGACGGTAATAATAGCCGCGCTTTGCGCCGTTATCATTGCGTGCAGTGCAAGCCTTTTGTCAGGCATTGCGCCCAAGGCGCTGTCTTCGACAAACGCGGCAAGCGCGCACACCGTTGCCGAGCTTACCGTAAGCAATTACGACAGCTCGCAAAACAAAGTGTTTGACGGCGCAAGTATGTCGCAGTTGTATGACGAGCTGACAAATACGAGCGACGGCAGCGCAACCATTCACAAGGTTGAAAAAATGCTTGACGACCACGGTCATTCGGACTACGTAAGCGAAACAATCGCCAAGTATATGAACGCCAAAGATTTAAAGGATAAAAACGGCTACAACATAGTCGTCAATTTCGGCGGAATGGCTTGGGACGTCGTATTTTTAACGCGCGACAAAAACAACAACCTTATTCTCACCCTTTGGCTGGACCAGCCTTTAAACAGCGGTCAGACCTTTAAATTCGGCTGGACCACGACGAGCGCAACCGCGAATATCACCGCGGGCTCTACGGCGCGCATTGCAAACGGTTACTCTGCAAGCCAACTGCGCGCGCTGGGTCTTAACGGCGGCGCGTCAAGCGGCGGTTCAACCTACTACACGGGCAGCGGCAACAGCGGCGTCCACAGCGGCACGCAGACCGTTTCGGTTGCGGACAGAAAAGCCCATTCCCTTGCAAACTTCACACTCGATAACGGCACGTTGGGCAACAACAAGTCGCTTATAAACTACCTTGTCCAGCCCAAAGACGTTGACTATACCTATAAACTTGCCTACAAATACCTTGACGGCAGTAACTATTCCCATATCTTAAACGAAGCGTTGACCGACCCCCTGATGATTCAGAACTCGCAGGGCGGCAGCAGCACGACTTTCTATTCCACAGGCGCGCACAGCGGCGGCTGGTGGAACGCGGGCGTTAAAAACTACGCCGTAACCAACGCCGCTTCGAACGGCTACAACGAATGGGGCAGCGACTACGTGTGGGCTCCCGCGCTTACCGAAACGGGCTATAACGGCTCGCTTTCAACGGGCGGTCTCTGGGGCACCACTACCGACAAGGGCGGCGCAGGGCAGAACCAGTGGGGCGCGGCAAACGTAAACGCTCCTTCATCAGCTCTTCCGGCAACCACGAATAGCTCAAACTACGTCTGGCTGCGTTCCGGCAATACTGCATATCCTTACCATTCTTATTTTCTCTCGTCCTCGGGCGGCGGCAACGGTGCCTTTACGGCTGCTTCTCTGGCGGTGCGGCCTGCGCTTCACCTCAATCTGACATCTGCCGCTTCAGCGGCGGGCGGCGCGGATACCATAGAAGTGCCCGTACCCACGAGTATATCGGAAAATTATGACGGCAACGTCCAGACTTTGGCAACCTGGGCTGCATTGCCCGCAGCCGCGGGCAGTTCCGACCCCAAATACAAATGGATAGACCTTGCATATCACAACGATACAAGCATAGTGTCCGTATCCAAAATTGAATACAAAAAATACAGCAGCAGCGGCTCGCTGGACTCGACTTACACAACGCTGGCGGCGGGCTCGTCAATCCAGCACGCGGGCGAGTATAAAATCACCTATAAAATAGACACCGCAAGCACAAAGTACCGATGGCGCGGCGAAAACGCGAGCGTGGACGAAAAGTCGCTGATTGTCACAATAAAACAGCTGAATATGACCTACGACTGGAAGTTCTACGACCAGTCCAACACAGACCAGACAGCCACCAAAAAAGCCCCGTACACGGGCGGAACGGTGTCGGCTGACTTCGTACCCACGGGCACGCCGATAAGCGGTTCGAATATGGCTACGTTTGCCATATACCACAAGGGCGGCACGTTCGGCGTAACCGACAACGGCGGACTGGGCTCGACCACGGGTCCCACCGACGCGGGCACGTACACCGCAACGTACAAAGACACTTCGACCACGGGCACGGACTATAAAATAGTATCCACCGCAACGTCGCTGTCATACCAGATAACCAAAAAGCAGGTTCAACTGCCCACGGCGTCGGGTACGTTCACCTACGACGGCACAACCCAGACAATTTCGTTCCCCACGTCCGGCGCGACGGCGTTCGATACGAATATCCTGAAAGTGAAGAGCATAAAAGTCACTTCGCCCGACGGCAGTTCAATCAACGTATCGCAGGTGGCGGGACAGGATAAATGGGAAACGTCCGACCACAAATACACCGCCGAAATAAGCGGCAGCAACCTGCTCGTAAAAGACGCGGGTACCTATGCGGTAGAGTTCGACCTGAAAGACACCACCAATACAGAGTGGGCTACGGGCGTTGCAAGCAACCACTCAACTTCGGTAACGGTAGATCGGGCGGCGCTGAGCGTAACTTTCTCAACCCCCGGCACGGGCTTCACCTGGAAGATGGGCGATACGGGCACGATTAACGTGTCTGCCATAAACACGATATTCAACAGCGAAAACGTAACCGTTGAGCTGGAATGGTACAAAGACGGCGCCCCCGCCGCAAAAACGTCTATGCACACCACGGGCGTACCCGATACCACGGGCTATAACGTGTCCGGCATAACGGCGGCAGGCACATACTGGATTTGCGCGCGCCTTGCGAACGACAGCACGGGCGACGACGTAAACCGCAACTATTATATCAACGCAACCGACCCCAATACGTCGGACCCCGAAACGGCGACCCAGAAGGTAATCGTTCAGGCGGGCACTGCTACAATGGACAACGTGAAGTGGCAGTATAAAACCCCGTCGATGGTAACGGGCGCGGACGTAACCGGCGCGGCGATAACTTACGACAAAACGTCGACAGGCACGGCGGTAACGTATACTTTGGAAGTAACGGGCTTTGCACCCGCAAGCTGCACGGCGGTATACTCGGGCGACTTTGCCAAGTCCGCGGCAGGCAACTACACGGCGAAAGTAAAACTTGAAATTCCTACAGCGGACCGCGGCAACAGCAAAATGCCCAACCCCGGCGACGCGGCAAATCCCTATACCTACGCGGGCGAAGGCAGATACACTTATATCAACGACTATACCTGCGAAATAGAGTTCGACTGGACCATAGAGCAGAAGGAAGTAGACCTTTCCAACGTATCGTTCGAATACACTACCGACAACGGCACGACCTGGACCAAGTACGACGCGACCAAGCCGCCCGAAGCGGACGGTTTCAGCCTGTTCCAGGTGCGCGTTCCCGCAACGGCGATAGCAAACAGCGGAATACTCAGCGCAACCCCTTCAAACTACGTAAACCAGTTCGGTCCCGGCGACGTTGAATTCGAATTCGCGTTCACGCTTGACAGCAACTACAAAGCCAAAGCGGGACAGAACCAAAGCGCAATGCAGTACAAAATGGCGACCACGGGCAAGAAGATTGAAATTGTCTGGAAGCGCGTTCCCCTTAAAGACGCAAGCGGAACGGACGTAGTGGACGCAAACGGTATTCCTTACTACGTTTACGAGCTTGACACTTCAAACATTCCCAGCTCTGTATTGGGCTATATCAAGTACGAATATTACGAAGTAAGCGGCGGCGTGCAGGGCAGCATTATAAGCGGCAACGCTGTCGGTAACCATCAGGGTTTGGGTTACGTAATCGACCCCACGGGTATGAACGCAAACTCGCAGAACCCCCAGCAGGTGTTCGTCCGCGTTGTGCTTGACGGCGTTCCGCAGGTCAACGGCGTAGACACGTACGTGCTTGAACCGTCGGCAGCCAACCCCGAATATAAAAAGATTACCGTAGGCGACAACAGGCGCGCGGTAGACGTGGCAGTGGGCAGTATAACCGATATGATTTACGGCAACACGGTAACTATCGGCGACGCATATTCGCTTACCGACCGTACGCTCGGCAGTCCTATGCCTTCCACTTCGTACAAAGTATCTCTGTATCAGGGAAATACGGAAATCACCCCCGACGTAACGGGCTTCGATTTCACTACTCTCAACGCGGGTATGTACACGCTCAATTTCGAGCTTGTCGGCGCGTTCGATACAACGCACGTATTGACAAATTCAAGCCTGCCCTTCGAAGTTAAGCCGGTAGAGCTTACCGCACCCACCCTTAAAGACGGCGTTACGCTTACTTTCAGCGGTCTGGACCAGAACCTTGCGGACTCGTTGCAGAACTTCGACCCCGAGTATATGGAGTTTGCAATCAATTCCATACACGAAGCGTATCACGCGGGCACCTATGCGGCAATTATAGACATTAAGGCGCAGTATGCGGGCAACTACGTGTTCGTAATGCCCCAAAGCGGCGCGACAGGCACAAGAGTACCCGTCAAAGGCTTGGTAGACGACCCCGTTTCTAACAACGTACAGCTTTCAAACGGCAACGCTACGGCGGCAATTGACTGGACCATTAACAAATACGTTTACGACACCACGCAAAAATCCGCTTGGAATTTTGCAAAGGAAGGCGCGTCGTTAAGTTTCAACGGCGTTCCCGCAACAATCAAAGCGTTGACCATGGGCGAAAATCCTTCGCTGGTGTTAAACGTGGCATACTTCGACCATGACGGCAACCCTTTAACGGACGTAGAACTCAAAGGCGGCAACAAGTTTAAGGTAGCGGCTTATCTCGACCCCTCGTGCGCGGACTTCAACGACATAGAGTTCAAAGGTCAGAGTTACGACCCGCTGTTAAGCCTTACCGTATCGCCGCAGGCGGCATACACCGTCCCGCAGAGCGGCGCGGCGGCGTTTATGAACAACGTCAAAGACTTTATGACCAAGACCTGGATGGGACTTCCCATATGGGCATGGTTCGTAATCGGGCTTGCGCTTCTGATACTGCTTATTATCATAATAGTAGTAGCGGTAAAACGCAGAAAGACCAAGGAAGAAAAGGAAGAAATAAAGGCGCGCAAGGAAGAAGAGCGTCAGCGTAAAGAAGAAGAGAAGCAACGCCGTGAAGAAGAGCGTGAAGCGGAGCGTCAGCGCCGCGAAGAAGAGCGCAGAATGCAACAGGAAAGGCTTGACGCGGAACGTGAGCTTGCAAAAGCAAAGCAGGAAGCCGAGCTTGAAAAAATCCGCGCTCAGGCGCAGATGGGTGCAGGCGCGGGAATGGCGGCAATGGCAATGCAACAGCCTATGCAGGCACAGCAGCCTATGCAACAGCAGATGCAGCAACCTGTGCAACAGGCACAACAGGTACAACAGCCTATGCAACAGTCTTACCGTGAACCTGCCGACAACGGCAACAGCGAACTTCTCAGAGAAATGCGCGAACAGATGGCTGAACTCCGTGCCGATAACAGGGCAACGCAGGCGCAGTTAAAGGAAATGCAGTATAACCGCCAGCAGCCCATGTATCAGCCCCAGCCTATGATGTATCAGCAGCCCGCTCCTGCGGCGGCTCCCGCAGCCGCTCCCGCGGCAAGCAACGACCTTATGACCCTTATGGATCTGAAGGTTCAGATGGCTGAAATGAAGAGCGCTCAGGCTGTAGCCGAAATCAAAGCCGCACAGGCAATAGCGGAAGCAAAGTCGGCTAACCAGTCGAATAACAACAATAACCAGAACCAGCAGGCACAGCAGCCCGTAATAGTAATGGCTCCCAACTCGCCCTTAGGCGCAATGGGCGCGCCGTATTCGTCAAGTTACCCCAACCACGGCGGTTATCCTTCGGTGAATATGGGTTACGGTATGCAGGCGTTGCCCGCGCCCCAGCAGATGATGAACCCTTACGGCATGACGCCGCCCTACGGTTATCCCCCTTACGCGGCGGTACCGCCTTACGGATATCCTATGGCAATGTTGCCCCAGCCCGCTTACGCGCCCGCAAAGCCGGCAAGCGAAGAGCAGGAGCCTGTCGTAACTTCAACATCGTCCGCAACGCCGTCTATGACTATGTCCCAGCCGCCTTACTGCCCCCCGGGTGCGGTTATGACGACCACGACCACCATAGACACGTCAAAGGCAGGCGGTAAGCCGCAGGCAATCAAGCGCACAGCCGCAGATTCCGCAGACGATATGAATTTCGATATCGACGGTTTCTACGACCCGCTTGACTGACAGGTTTTGTAAACTGTACTAAAAATAATTTTAACGGCGCAAGCATTCGCTTGCGCCGTTATTTTGCTTTGGCAATATCATATTGTTATGATTGTCATATTAAATTATCATTTTACATTATGACGGTTGATATATATAATGTAATTACATAAGAAATACGTTTCAGGGGAAGTATGATGAATATCTGGCACGACATAGACAAATCGAGAATAAGCGAAAACAAGTTCGAAGCGCTGATAGAAATACCTAAGGGCAGTAAGGCAAAATACGAGCTCGATAAAGAGACGGGGCTGTTGCGGCTTGACAGGGTGCTGTATACTTCAACTGTTTATCCGTCCAATTACGGGTTTAGTCCCCGTACGCTTGCCGACGACGGCGACCCTTTGGACGTGCTGGTTCTGTGCAACGAACCTATAATACCTATGACTTTGGTAACCTGTATGCCGATAGGCGTGATTACTATGATAGACGGCGGAGAGCCTGACGAAAAAATTATCGCCGTTCCGCTTGACGACCCTAACTATAAACACTATTACGATATTAAAGAACTGCCCAAACATATTTTTGACGAAATGATGCACTTTTTCGAAGTATATAAGATGTTAGAGCATAAAACTACCACCGTCAAAGAGATATGCCATAAATACGAATCGATAGAAATAATAAGAAAGTGTATGGCAAAATATAACGAAAAATACGGCAAATGCTGAAATTTTAAGCCGCGGTTTTATTCCGCGGCTTTTTTTATGTTCTTTGTTATCAGCTTAACAAACTCGCGTGAAGCGTTTGTCTGCGGGTGGTGGGGGTCGGTTATCATAAGTATGCTTCTTTTCGGTAAATCTAAATCAAGATTGACTTTAAAGACTTCGCCGCGCCGTATAGCGGTATCCGCCATGTACTGCGGAACGAAGCCGAGACCGAAGTTATGGCTTATCATAGGGACCAATAAATCCGCGCTGTCCGCTTCTATGTCGGGGGTCAACGCAATATCGTGTTCTGCAAAAATATCGTCTATAAACTGCCTTAACTGCATACTGTGCCTGAGACAGACGTAAGGGTAATTTCTGATATCGCTTAACGGAACGGTCTTATCTTTCAGTTCCGCAAAATTATTTCCGCCGATAAGAATGTCGTTAAATTCCCGCACGGTTACGGAGTTGAGAGATTTGCCTGTGTTGCAGGGGGTGGACACAAAAGCGACGT
>CAOMHR010000080.1 GCA_948482865.1 Christensenellaceae bacterium | reverse complement strand
CATACCTATTCTTGCAAGGTCGCATATGTTGTCAATTGTCTTTTCCACCGCCGAATCCAGTATGCCGTCGCCGCCCATAAATTGGTTGCCGCAGCGGTTCATTTCCATTCCCAACAGCCCCGCGTCTACCGCCGAAGCTATCTTTGCCGCACAGCTCGATTTTGCTCCGTCGCAAATTATGCCTGAATTAATAGCCAGCGCGTTTACGATAGTGTGGGCTATCTGTTCGTAGCCGCCGCCGTACAGATAGCAAACCCCCGCGCCTGCGCCCGCGCCCGCGCTGACCGCGCCGCAATAGGCGGAAAGCCTGCCTATGCCCGTTTTAAGGTGAATTGTAATCAAGTCTGACAGGGTGACCGCGCGTATCAGTTTTTCACGGTCGGCTTTCATATGCTTTGCATATACCACAACGGGCAGTACGGTGGTCATTCCTTGGTTGCCGCTGCCTGAAACTATAACTACGGGCAGGTTGCAACCGTTCATTCTCGCGTCCGAGCCTGCCGCAGCGGTCGCTTTGGCAAGGTTATGCACGTCGTTTCCGAACGCTTTTAAAAGCACTTTTCCTACGTTCGCGCCGTAATCGTTTTTAAGACCTTCCTGCGCAATGGCATAGTTGTATTCTATCTGGCGGTTAATAATCTCTTCAACGTCGCAAAGTTTTACTTCGTTTGCAAATTCTATTATGTCGCACACGTTTAAAATGCTTCTGTCGGTGCGGCATTCTTCGGTGAAAAGTTTACCGTCAACAATGCGGTTTCCGTTCTTTTCTACGGTAACCACGTTTGTGTGATGCCCTTCAATTCTGACGTAAGCGGCGTCGTTGCCGTTAAATACTTTTACGCCTATATCAAATACGCATTCCGAACGCGCCTTATTGACCGTAAAGGGAGTGGCGGCGAGATAGGTCTTTATCGCCTGTTTTTCGCTGTCAGTAACTTCGGACAGGACTTGCAGTTTACTTTCGGCGTTGCCTGCTACAATGCCCGCGGCGGCGGCAGCCGTAACGCCTTTCAGTCCGCCGGTGTTGGGCACGATTACGCTTTTTACGTTTTTTAAAATGTTGCCGCTGACCGAAATTTCAACCCTTTCGGGCAAAGCCCCCAGTACGCTACGCGCAAGCGCGGCGGCGTAGGCAAGCGAAATGGGTTCGGTACAACCCATTGCCGGAAGCAACTCTTCTTTTAAAATGCTTAAATATCCTTTGTAAACGTTCTTTTTCATATTAACCCTGTCAAGTTTAGAATAGCTTAATATGTAAAAATTGTCAAGTAAAAAACTATTGACGGGGCGCAGCTGAAAATGATATAATATGTGTGTAAAAATCTATAAAAAAATCGGAGGTGTGTATGGAAAAAACCGTTAAAAACGGCGCGCGCAACAAGAGCGCCGTCGGCAAAAACGTGCGGCTTTACTACGGCATTCTGCTGAGTATTATGACCGCGGTTTGCGGCGCGTTTTTCATAGCCGCCGTATGGAACGTCTATCTTTCGGGCGACGGGTTCACCCGTGAAAGACTTGTTGACAGTATAAACGCCTTTGCGCTTATTCCCTTCATTTTATGGGTGGTAATGTGTTTTACAGGCTGGGTGCTTTGGGAAGTTTTTCCGCCCGAAAGCAAACGGTACAAAAACGACGTAAGGTACAACCTTTACCGTCAGAAAAAGCGTATGCCCGAAACGGTAAGTGAAGAGCTTAAAGCGTCTTTCGAAGCGGTAAAGCGCGAAGAAAAGACGGTTAAAATTCTGTGGCTTGTCGCAGGGACAATTTGTCTTGCGGCGGCAGTGTATACAGTGACTTATCTTTGCCTGCCTTCAAGTTTTCCTTCGGTGGAGAACAAGAGCATACCTATATTTACTATGGTTAAAAGGGTATTGCCGGTGGTTTTGGCGGCGTTTGCCGTATGTTGCGGCGTAGCCGTTTACGAAGGCAAGTCGGCAAAAAAACAGCTTAAAGAAGTGCAAAAACTTACCGCGGGCGAAAGGGTTAAAGTCAAGCCCGTGCTTTGGCAAAAGTGGCGGGACAAAGCCGCGGAAAAAGCCGATAAAAAGTTTTATTCAGGGCTCGTTAAATTTATGGACTTTACGGGTAATCATTATCTTGCAATTATCCGTACGGCGGTTGCGTGCGTGTGCGTGTCGTTCGTTATCGCTGGAATATTTAACGGCGGTATGAATCAAATGCTTAAAAAGGCGATAATAATTTGTACGGAGTGTATCGGCCTTGGTTAAGATTAAAAGTTTTTTTATTAAAGTCGGTCAGTGGTTCAAAAGACACGCACCCACTAAACGGCGGCTGATACAAATTTACACCGCGCTTCTTTTTAACGCCAATATAAAGGGAATATTCAGCGGCGGGACAAACATTATTTATACGGGCGGAGTAAAAAATATCTGCTCGCCCGGACTTAACTGTTATTCCTGCCCCGGCGCGGTTGCATCCTGTCCTTTGGGAGCGTTGCAAAACGCAATGGGCAACTCGGATACCCGCGCTCCATATTACGTACTGGGAATTTTGGGGCTTCTGGGACTGATGTTCGCCCGCACCATTTGCGGCTTCTTTTGCCCTGTAGGACTTGGTCAGGAACTGCTATACAAGATAAAAACCCCTAAACTCAAAAAGAGCCGTTATACCAGAATACTTTCATACTTTAAGTATATTCTCTTGGTTGTAATGGTAATTGCAATCCCTGCAATTTATGCGGATGTACCGGCGTTTTGCAAGTACATATGTCCCGCGGGAACTTCCGCTTCAATGTTGCAGTTGTTAAATGTATCCAACGACGGCTTTTACGGTATGCTTGGGTTTATATTCAGCTGGAAGTTTCTTTTGCTTATCGCGTTTATCGTCGGCAGTATATTTATTTTCCGTTTCTTCTGCCGTTTCTTCTGCCCGCTTGGCGCAATTTACGGCTTCTTCAACAAGATTGCGCTTATAGGCGTAAAACTTGACAGAAGCAAATGTATCGATTGCGGAATGTGTATACAGACCTGCCGGATGGACATAAAGCACGTTGGCGACCACGAGTGCATAAACTGCGGCGAATGTATCTCGGTATGTCCCACGAAGGCCATAAGTTGGAAGGGCGAAAAACTGTTTATTAAAAAATCGGATATCGAAGAAGAAGTTAAAGCGCCCGCGCTGTCCGCCGTGTTGGAGAGCGGGACAACCGTAAATACTGCTGAAGAAGTTTCAGGCAAAACCGTTGCAGAAAATGTTAAGGCGGAAACCACGGCGACGCAAAGCGTTGAAGTTGAAAAGCCCGTACAAAAGAGCGCGGCGGTTAAAGCATTTAACAAGCGCGCGTTCTGGTTGCAGTTCAGCGCCTGGGCAGTGGCGCTGTGTGTTCTGGTTGCTTCGCTGGTATATTTCAACTTTTTCGCAAAAACCAATGCCGTATCCGGTTTGCAAATCGGTGATGACTGTCCCGATTTTACGTTTACAACCGTTTATGACAGCAAAGGCGCCTATAACGGCGATGAAAAGATTGAAGAAATAACTATCTCTGGAAACAAGGGTAAAGTAGTGGTGCTTAATTTCTGGTACACGACCTGCGGACCCTGCGTTGCCGAGTTGCCCGGTTTCAACAGGGTGAACAATGAATTCGGCGACGACGTTATGATGGTTGCTCTGCACGCGTCGGGATTTGTATCAAACAGTAAGATACAGGAATTTATAGACACTACTATGAATGACGGGGAAAATTATTGGCGGGATTATTCGTTGATATTTGCTCTGGATATAAATAACACAAGCTATACTATGCTTGGCGGAAAAACTACGTATCCAATGACGGTAATAGTTGATAAAGGCGGCAAAATTTCATTGATAAAGCACGGTCCTTTGGCGGAAGACGTTTTAAAGAACGAAATTATAAAGGCAGGCGGAACTGCTGTCGGTTAATTTTACCGCAATAAAAAACTTAGCGGCTTACCCGTAGTTTTTATAGGGAATTATGGTAAGCGAGCAAGATAGAGTCAGGCGTGGCGTGAAGCTGCGCCTTTTTCTGTATTTTCTGTGTGGACGAATTTCTCGAACGGCGCAAGGCAAACTTCGCGCGGTATAATGCGCCCACTCATCTCGCAACGCCAAAACAGCGCACCGCACTGTTTTGAATAAAGCGTTGCCCGTCCCGCAGAGTGAACGGAACTTATGAAGCGATATACTTACCGCTTGTTTTTTTACGTCCGATATGATATTATGATTGTACGATAAACAGTAATTTAGCGGAGAACTTTTAAAATGCTAATAGAGAAACCACTTGTTTCTTCAAGAATAACTGTACGGAATTATCAAAAGTCAGACCTGCCATATCTTACCGCAATGTGGTTTGATAAGGAAAACGGCAAATATATGAGCGACCCGACGGTGGAATATGTTGATAGTGATTTTCAAAAAGCACTTGACAGTCTTGAAGATAGCCCAAACGGATATTATTTGACAGTTGTTTTAAACAGTTCTGATGAGATAATAGGTTCTGCTTGCATTTTCCCTGACGAAAAAAAGGAAATATTTGATATAGGATATTGTGTTCATAAGGGCTATTGGGGGAAAAGATTTGGTTCTGAACTATTGGCTTTAATTGTTACTTTGATACGCAATAATGGTGGCATTGAGATAACTGCGGAAGTTGCGCAAGATAATATTGCATCGAATAGATTGCTTGCAAATAACGGCTTTAAGATAAAAAAGAAATCGCAATTTAAAAAATATAAAATGAATATCTGTTTTAATAGTTACATTTATACTTTTAGTTGCGCTAATCAAACTTGAATTAAATTTCAATTTATATTACTTTAATTACGTGTAGTTAAAAGCTCCCGAATAAACGTTCGGGAGCTTTTTGTCAACGCTTGAAAGTGTCTTAATTTTCTATGGAATTTTAAGTGTGTGGGGATTTGAATTTTTTAATATATAAATATCCCCCGTGGCTTACTGCCGCGGGGGACAAAATTGTTTTGTAATATTATTTTTTAGCTATTGTTATGTCGTACTCGCTTGTAACATAGTTGGGGGCGAATGCGATAAGGGTAATATATTCGCCTGCCTGAAGTGTAAATTCTGAAGAATACAAATTAGCCGAAGTATTTATTAACGAACGTTTATCTCTGTCGCTTTCAATGTCGATATTTACCATAGCAACAGATCCCGCGGGTACGGAAATGGTGTAAGTGCCGCCTGTGGTTGACAGGAAGGTAAATATAATGCCGTTTCCGCAGTTGCTGCTGTCAAGCACAATGTGCTTTGTACCGCCGTTATCGGTAAATGCTTCGTCGCCTGATATTTCAAACGGTTCGATAATGACGTTATAACTTACCGCTAAGTCAAACGGTCCTGCACAGTAGAAAGTAAATGTGCCGCCGGCTTCAAGGGTAAATTTATACGAACCTTTTCCGTTTACGTAGTCCGTGGCTACACCGTCGAATATATATGCGTCGTCGCTGTCGGTTGTCATAACAAACGTACCGCCTTCATCTGAAGTGAACGTATATTCCACGCCGATAGAAGAATCGCTTGCCGAAAGGTTTACGTAGTTGGTGCCTAACTGCATTTCTCCGCCCGGTTCGGAAGGTTCCTGTTCGGTCACCTGCCAGTCAAGCGCATAAACGCCGTCGATTATGTTGCCGCCGTTCTTTGCCGTAAGGAAGAACGCATACTTTCTTCCGCCGAAGCAGGTAAGGCTGAATTTGTCGCCGGATTTATACGTTGTACCGTTGTATACGAACTGTGCGTAAGGCGAGCCCTTAACTTCAAACGTATAATCTATATTGCCGTTTATCATAGGCTGTACATATACCCAGACACCGTCGTTTACGCTGTTGTTGACGGTATACGCGGTATAACCCGTAGAAATAAGTTGAATTGCGCTATCTTCGGTCATGCCTTCGGCTTCCGTTTCGCTTCCGAACAAGGCTTCAACGCTGTTTGAAGTAGCATTTCCGACAGTTACAGACGCATTGCCTTCACCTTCGATTGAGAACGCCACTTTTTCGTTTTCGCCAAGGCAGACGTGTAAAAGCGAGTCTTCGTTGTAGAATCCTGTTTTGGTTCCGTTTACCGAAACTGTGCAGTTCGATGCCGAGAAGGTATAAACGCCGCTTGTGGTTGCCGTGAACTGCGCATACGCTGTTCCGCTTACCGTGCTTAAATCAAACTTGTTTGTCGCGCCGAGAAGAATGAAAGGATCTTCCTGCGTGCCCGCGCCCGTTGAGATTATGCCGTCTGTGGGCATATAGTACTGGCAGGGAACAAGCCAGGTGTATTCTCCCGCATGGGTAAGCATCTGTCCTTTTGCGGCAAGCAATTGAAGGAAGTCGTAAAGGTCTTCGTCAACGGGATAAACGCCGTCGCTGTTGGTCTTCGCCGCGTATGCTTTAAGGAACTCGGAGTAATCGTATACGGCTACCAATTTGCCGTTTTCGTATTTGGAGAATACGTGTCCCGTTGCAAAGAGATCTTTATTCTTTTCAGGGTCCGCAAGGTCCATTATCGAAAGTTCGCCAACGCGCGCCAAGGTTTTGGTAAGATTTACAAGAAGCTGTGGACCGGTTTCTGAACCTACGTGATAATATCCGTCGTCGCCGGGTACAAATGCAAGCGAACCGTCAATGGTCATGAGGGTGAGCGTTCCGCTCTGTGCGCCGTATTTGTCAAGGTTTTGGGGCGCTTCCACTTTTGTTGTCGGAATTTCGGGCGGTTCTTCCGCGTCGCCAATGCGTTCGACCTTTACCGTTACGGTGCAGTCGGTTGCCGCGTATATTCCGAAGTTTTGCGTTTCGCGCGATCTGTAACCGCTTACGGTAAGTTCAAGAGGGATAGTTCCTTTTTTACCGCTTATCTGTTTGTTTTTGTAAACGGGGATACCGTCTTCGTCAAAGCTGAATGTATTCTGGAAATTGTACATTGTAACTTCGGTGTTGGAAGCGGTGGTAAAGGAAACATTGTATAAGCCTGCCGCAGCTTTCGTACCCCAAATCTGGTTGTAGCTGACTTTTTGGTTTATCTCGCTCTCCGTGGCGTCGTTGGGAACGCCGGTTGCGCCCAGTTCTTTATATGAAAGGAACGAGAAGTAGGTGTTGACGTCTTTTTTAAGATCCAACGTGAGAGTGTCTGAACCGAGTACAACGTACTTCATGGTTTCGTCGTTGCCGTCAACGTATTCGCTGTCGTCAAAGGTGCGTTTGTAATCTATAGCGTATTTGTAATTATCGTGATAGCTGCTGGGGACATACAGGAATTCGTAAGTCGCTTTAAGGCTTTCGTCAAATTCTACGCTGGTAGCTACGTTTCTGTAACCGTAGGGGAAGGGTCTGTCATTCTGCTCGTTAATGTAAACGGAGTAGTTGATATCTTCTTCGGGGGTAAAGTCTTTGAACGACGCTTTACCGTTTTTGTCGGTGGTTGCGGTTATGACTTTGCCGTCGCTGTCCGTAACGTATTGA
>CAOMHR010000079.1 GCA_948482865.1 Christensenellaceae bacterium | reverse complement strand
GCTTTTGTATTTCTTTACCGTGATTTTAAAACGCGTTCAAAGTCTACGCCGTAAAAATGGTCTTTATCCGTACTCAAAAGACAGTCCGCAACAAATTTTGCCGCTATTTCGCAGGAGTTTCTCTCTCCCTTGCCAAGCAGATAATTAGCCGTAAATACCGAAGCGAAAATGTCGCCCGTGCCGTGTTTGCTCTGCGGAATTAATTTATGCGTTATTACTTCGCTCTTGTTTTCACCGTAAATTACTTCTGCAATATCCCTATCCAACAGCGCGCCTGTTATGATAATTTTGCCGTTTGTTATTTTTGAAAGTTTTTCCCCGAGACCGTTTACAAAAGCAATATCGTAATCGGGTCTGTATACGGTATCAGTAAGAAAGCACGCTTCCGTAACGTTCGGAAGAACAACGTCTGCGTGTTTTAAAAGTTTGCGCATTTCGTTTACGTAATTTGCGTCAAACCCCGGGTACAGTTTGCCGTTGTCGCCGAAAACCGGGTCAATGATAACTTTCGCTCCGTCGGAAGAGAAGGCGGCAAAGCATTCTTTCGCAATCTGCATAAGCTCGGGTTTTCCGAGATAGCCCAGAAGAAAGGCGTCGAATTTAAAATTGTTGTTTTTCCAGTGCCTGAAAATATTTTGCGTTTCGCTTGTCAAGTCAAGATAGCTCCAGCTTTCGAACATGGTATGGTTTGACAAAATTGCGGTAGGCAGTACGCAGGTTTCTATTCCGTTGGCGGATAAGATAGGTAAAGCTACGGTTAGCGAACATTGCCCCACGCAGGACAGGTCCTGCATTGTTAACAGTCTTATATCTGACATTTTACACCTCTTTTAATTTATTGTTCCGGCGGGACAGGCTTTTCAGGTTCTTCCGCCTTATTATACTTGATAATCATTTCCCCTTTGAAATCCGGTAAAAGATGGGCGGTTTTCAGGCGGAGTTTCAATTTGCATACGTATAAAATCAGTATTGCGACCGCCAGACCGATAATCTCCTGTAATACGTTTGCGGGCATCTTCATCACCGCAACCGCAGGCGAAAGCCCTTCCCATGTTATGCGCTTTAAAAAATATCCCAAAATTACCAGAATCGCGGGCAGTATACCCGATAACGCCGCAAGCACAGTTTCCGTTTTGGCGCTGCCCTTTTTGTTGAAAAAGTAGCGGAGCAGAATAAAAATGCCGGAAGCTGTCAAGCCCTGCGCCCCGTGAATCAGTAACGACGGTATAGCGTTGTACGCCGTGCCGTTCACGCCGAACAGGTCGAAAAAAGTAGTGCCTATACCGCCTACGATTGCCGCGCCCAACGGGTCGAGTATATATGCGGACATAAATATCACAAAATCGCACCAGTAAATTTTCCCCGTCAGTACGGGGAGCCCGGGGATATACCCCGTTGCAACCACCATAGCGGTTAAAAGCGCGGTGTAGCATAGCCATTTGGTAGTAAAAAAGAACCTTTTTGCCATTTTCAATCTCTTAACATTGACTATTATAAATTTTTTGTGGTATTATTAAAATAATCAATTTAAGTAAATTTTATAATACCAGCGGTGGTTTATGCAGACGTATGTTTTAAACGGCAAAAACAAATATTGGTCGCTCTACAAAAAGTTGCGCGGCGACATCCTTGAAGGCAGGCTGAAAAACGGCGAAAGATTGCCTTCGAAGCGCGCGCTTGCGGATAGTCTTAACGTGAGCGTTATAACCGTGCAGTCTGCTTACGACCAGCTGCTGGCGGAAGGTTACGCTTATTCCAGGGAGCGCAGCGGTTACTTTGTGTCCGACGTGAACGTGGAGTTTTATGGGAAGCGCGACTTCCCGCCCGCAAACGTCAGGCAGGAAAAAAAGTTTGCGCTCGATTTTGTTAATGGTACGGCTTCGTCGATGTTTCCGTTTTCCACGTGGGCAAAACTTATGCGCGCCGTGCTTTCCGACTGCGGCGAGCATCTGCTTGAAAGAGTACCCTGCGACGGCGACGCAGAGCTGAAAAATGCGGTATCAAGCTATCTTTACCGCGCGCGCGGCATAAACGCCGACCCGCGCTGCGTGGTTATAGGCGCGGGCGCGGAGTACCTGTACGGCGTAATAGTGCAGCTTCTGGGTCGGGACAAGCTGTTTGCGGTGGAAAACCCCGGTTACGGCAAAATCTCAAAGACTTATAACCTGAACGGCGCGAAGTGCGTTTATATTCCCGTAACGGACGCGGGGGTAGACTGTTGTGCGGTTGAAGGCAGCGGCGCGGACGTTTTGCACCTTTCGCCTTCGCACCAGTTTCCTACGGGCGCGGTTACGCCCGCTTCGTCAAGGGCGCGGCTTATCGGCTGGGCGGACTCGGTTGACGGGTACGTGGTGGAAGACGACTATGACAGCGAGTTCAGGCTTTCGGGCAAGCCTTTGCAAAGTATGTTCAGTCTCTGCCCCGACAGGGTTATTTATATGAATACGTTTTCAAAGAGTCTTGCACCGTCTATGCGAATGGGGTATATGGTTTTGCCGCCCGCCCTGTATGAAAAGTATTTGCGCCTTTTTTCACATTCGGCAAACGTTGTTCCGTTGTTCGAACAGAAGACCCTTGCGAAAATGCTTGACGGCGGGTACTT
Organism: Christensenellaceae bacterium; assembly: GCA_948482865.1. Classification (GTDB taxonomy): domain Bacteria; phylum Bacillota; class Clostridia; order Christensenellales; family Borkfalkiaceae; genus Coproplasma. The sequence continues at coordinate 4,904 of CAOMHR010000079.1, read as the reverse complement.
CGAGCGGCATATAAACAGGCTAAAAAATTATTACCGTACCGTAAGGCAGGCTGTGCTTGATAAGGCAAAGCAGTTAGGGGTACGCGATATAAAGGACACCGGAAGCGGGTTGCACCTGCTTGCTTCGTTTGACGGCGCGTCGGACGGGATTTTAAAGGAGCAGGCGGCGCAAAGGGGGATAAACCTTAAATGCCTTTCCGATTACCTTCTTGCCCCGCTGGACGGAACGGAAGGCTGGGCGGTGATAAATTACGCGGGCGCAACTCCCGAAAGCGTTGCCGCGGTAAAAATATAATAAGCGCTGTAAAAATAAAATACCGCCCGCGCCGATTCGGCGCGGGCGGCTGTCATTTAAAATTTTATCTGTTGCAACCCAATGTTACGTAAATAAAGGGTGAAACAACAAGATTGTTTCCTTCGTTGTAACGTTCGTCTAACATTTCGTACACGGTCATTTCAAGCACCTCCTGAATTCAATTCTCATTTTCCCTAAATCGATATAGAGCAGTGCCGCCGGAACTTTTACTTATCTTGCACAGTCAAGAATTACGTAAGCCATAGGCGAAACCGCAAGGTTTGCATTTTCATCCATTTCGTTAAGGTTGTCGTAAATAAACATCTTTTTAGCCTCCTGCCAAATTAATATATCTAAAGTTAAAAACTTTTTTATCGCGGGTAACCCCTGTAATAAAGCCGTAAATTATTTTGTATAAGCAAAAATAATGTACGCTATGGGGGGAACTGCAAGGTTTCCGTTCTCTTCCGTACCGTCAAAGTTGTCGTAAATAAACATTTCCGTAAACCTCCTGCAATCGTTATTTCAAGGTCGCAACCTTGATTTCGTGAGTAGTATACCACCGTAAATTTTGTTAGTCAATAACAAGCGCAAAAATTTTTAAAAAGTCATTTTTGTTAGTTTATAACAATATTTTATGTTCGTAACTATAATTTTTGTGAATTTACAGTATGCTTCGTTAAAATTTGCTAAAAATTTTCATAATTAACAAAAACTAACATTTTTTATCATTTTTTTGGCAATTCAGGCTCTTTTTTATCATATCCCGCAAGCTGAACGGAATTAAAGGTGTACTTAGGCTGTTTATTTTTTGTCCGCGTTGGCTTTAAGGTAAGTAAACGGCTGATTTTACCGCCAAACGTCTATGGCTTTTATTGTTTATTTTTTCGGGAATTAATGATTCATGATCCAGAGTATGTAACATTTTAATAGTCGGCAGTTTCCGATTCCAGATTTGTACAGACATATTTCTCCATTTTAAAAGGCGCACATATATGTACGCCTTTTATTTTTACATTTAATATTACTTCGATTATTATACTTGTTTATTTTACTTTTTAAAACACAATAATTATTGAGCAAAATCAGATAACAATTTTTATATTAATTTAAACTATTTAACTGTTCTTCTAAACGGGCTTTTCGCTTTTGTATTTTTTCTATCTTTGCTTGTTTTCTCTTTTCTTTATTTTTCAATGACAAACCCTCACGATCTTCTTTTGTGATAGTAAATTCATTCTTATAAAAATACACGAATAAAAATATTGTACCGCAAATTATTATTAGGCTAAATATTGTCACGCAAATATAAAGAGAATACCATATTTGCACTATTAATAGTTCAGAACTACCTTTCTCATAATCTTCCAACACTATATGATAGTTTTCGGCTGTATAAGCCGCCCATATAAAACTTAAAACGCTTAATACAATAATAACAATACAAATCCCAAAAACTATCTTTCTTAATTTACTTTTTTCCATATTTCAAATATTACACTACGAACGTTTATTTGTCAAGTATTGAATAAAACTCCTAAGCTGCTTGATTTTTTAATATCATAATAATTCCTTAATATTCTTGTATTAAAAAAAGCACGGTCTCCCATGCTTTAAAATTGTTTCATATTTTTTATCACAAAAGCTATAACGAATAATGTATCGTTGCTCCTGTTAAACAAGTATTATTTTCCCCAATATTTATATTTTCCCATTCTTCTTTTGAACCTTTAAAAAAAACATTTTCAAGTGAATTACAACCGAAAAACGCAGCTAATATAATAACGCCAACATTTTTGCCTATTGTAACAGTTTTTAGCAAGCTACAACTTGCAAAAGCAAATGCGCCAATTTCACACATACTATCAGGTATTATGACATCTGTTAAATAAATGGCATTTAAAAAACATCCATTATTTATAACATTCACACCTTCGGGAATAATAAAATTTGTTTCGGTGCTTCCAATAGCATATTGAATAATTTCTGTTTCATCTTTATCATATAGGTTACCGTCTATACTCTTATAATAGTTATTATTTTCATCAACCATTATATTAGTAAGCGACGAACAACCAAAAAAAGCATCTAATTCAATAGTTGATATTGTTTCTGCAATGTATATGCTTTTTAATAGTTTATTCTCCTTAAACGCACTGTCTTTAATAGAGACTACCGGTTTTTCATTATATGAAGACGGTATCGTAATATCGAATTCAGCTTTATTATTCCTTACCCCAACAACCGAATATGCAATTATCTCGCCATCTGCTTCTATTTCTTCATAAAGTAATTTCACCGTACCTGTACAAGCAGGTAAAAAAGCTAAACAATTTAATAATAAACAAGTAAGTATTAATGTCGCAAAAAATTTTTTCATAAATAAATATTACTGTTTTTCAGAATAAATGTCAAGAATAAACTTCATTCGCGGCGGGTTCTATTGGCCGAACACCCGCGACGCAAATTGTATTTGTCATTACCATATTCACTCAATTTTTACATTAAAAAAGAATGTTCAAAGAACATTCTTTTCTCTGCGAAAATAATCGCTAAATTGCAAAATGTATGTTCGCATTTATTAAACAATCATTCCCTTCCCAAATATCTATTTTCGACCATTCTTCTTGTGACCCGCTATAATAAACTTCTTGTATATTATTACAGTTATTAAAAGCGTTTTCTGCAATTCTGAAAACATTTTTCCCTATTGTTATTTTTTTTAATTCGCTGTCACTCTCAAAGGCTCTACTGCCTATATATAACATACTTTCAGGTAGATTTATTTCTAAAAGCTGTTCGCAAAGAGTAAAAGAGCTATCTTCTATAACTTTTAATCCTTCCGGCAAATATACTTCAGTAAGCATACTGCATCCGGCAAATACGCCTCCCCCGATTACCGAAACCGATTTTCCATTATAAGTTTGCGGAACTTTTAATTTCTTAATAGACTTATCGGTATTTTCAGTTATACAAATTTCTCCTGCCCATTCTCCATAAGAATCGTTTTCCTGAATCTCATAAAAAACAAGCGACGACGAAAGAGTAGCGCAAGCCGAAACGGGTAAAGCTGTAAAAAGCATCGCAAAAATAATAAAAAAGTAAAATCTCTTCATATCAAAAATATTAAGCCACTCCGTGAATTTTGTCAAGAGTTTCTTGTCTGAGAAAGATTTGTCATATCTTTCGTGTTTCGCCTGTCAGTTTTTTCTCCGGTAATCTTGGTTTTTAATTTTATACCGCTTATTTTTATTTTGTTCTGCATAATAAATGAATAGAAGGTGCGCGGCGGATGTTTAAAAGGATAAAAACCGCGTTTTAACGCCGCCCGCAAATTTTGCGGGCGGCGTTAAGGTATATAAGAGGGGGTATATTCAATTATTTTTCAATAAGTTCAAGGAAAGTTTCGGGGTCGGCAAGTTCGCCGTTTTCCCTGATTTCAAGGTGCAGGTGCGCCCCCACGAAGTTTTCAGTACCGGTCGCCTGCGACAGCTTGCCTATAACCTGTCCGCGCTTTATTTCGCTGCCCCTGCCTATGCCGTCGGCTATATCTATAAACTTATAGGTCGCTTCAACCCCGTTGCCGTGGTCTATTACAAGGTACCCGCCGAACAGCACTGCCGAAGCGTCGTTGTCGTAAACGACTTCTTTCACCTTGCCGTCCTTCATTGCATAAACTTCTTCGCCTACTTCGCCAGCGAAGTCAATACCTTCGTGCAGGTAGTACCAGCCCAGCGTTTCGTTATGGAAGAAATCGTACAAATTTGCAACCGTAATCGTCTTGATGGGGGTAAAGTAGCTGTTGTCGACCGACGCAGGTCCTTCATCGTCGTCGGGGTCTTTGTCGTTGCCGTCGTCGGGCGGGTTCTGTCCGGAGTCAATGTTCAGATTAGGGTTCGAACCTTTGACCGTAAATATTACCGTGACCGTTACTGCCGCGATAACAAGAAGACAAGCCGCCAGAATCAGGTAGTAAAGTAAGACTTTCTTTTTGCTTTTCTTTGTTTCTTGGTTTTTCATAATATAACTCCTTCAAATTTGATATTGACAACGGATTTTGATTTTATTCAATATCCGCCGAAAATTATCGGCGACGCAACCGTAATTTTTTCGGTCCTGACGCAGATATGTAAATTTATCTCTTCCCCGTACAGCATAACCGAGTAGGGCAGGTCTGCGGTGCAGTAGTAGTTTACGCTGTCGGAAAGGGTTTCGGTAAAAATAATTTTACCGTTCACCGACTTTAAAAAAGCCCCTATGTCAATCACGTCGTACACGGCGCTTTCCCCGCATACGTCTTTAAGACTCAGCTTCAAACCGTCGGCATTGTCGAGAGTGGTAATCTCGCGGCAGTTTTTAGAAGTATCGCCGCAGAAAAATGTATAACGTTCCGCTCCGATGAAACATAGCCGCGAAGGCAGTATGGCAATTACGGCAATAACCGCGCCCGCCAAAAGCGTTACAGCCAGCAACTTAATAAAACGCATAACCGCCCTCCCGCAACATTTATTGCCAGCCGAAAATTTTAATATACATAAATTTTTAAAAATTTTTTTCTTTTTTAAAAACGTATAAAGCCGCCCCGCGCCAAAGCGCGGGGCGGCTATTT